>DASUSA010000357.1:0-4738 GCA_036375335.1 Candidatus Limnocylindria bacterium | reverse complement strand
CTTCTGCTCAGTGCCTTGGAGAGCCGGCGCGGCGCGCTCCGCGATGGCGAGATAGGCGGCGCAGTGGCGGCGCAGCAGATCGTCGAGCTCGGCTGTCTCGGTGAGCTTCTCGAGTGCGAAGTCGCGGATCGTCACGAGCATCCGGAACCGCGGCTCCCCTGCGACATCGCTTTGCCGGAGCAGGCTCTGGTCGACCAGTTCGCTGAGCCCGTCGAGGACCTCACGCCCAATGGCGCTTGCAGGACCGCACACCTGCTCGAGCTGCTCGAGCTGGGCCCCCGCGACGAAGACGGCACACCGCGCGAAGAGTCGCCGCATCCCCTCATCGAGCAGGTCGTAGCTCCAGGCGATCGCGCCGCGGAGCGTGCGCTGTCGATCGGTCCGGTCGGGCGCGCTGCTCGCGAGCAGATCGAGCCCTTTCGCGAGCCGTGGGAGCATCGCCTGCGGCGTGAGGAGCTTCACGCGCGCGGCGGCGAGTTCGATCGCGAGCGGCAGCCCCTCGAGGTGAAAGACGATCCCGGCGACCGCGGCGGCGTTCTCGGGGGTCACGAAGAAATCCGGCTTCACGGCACGCGCGCGCTCGATGAACAGTCGCACCGCGTCGGACTGCGCCAGGATCTCGATCGACGGCAACCGGTCAGGATCGGGTAGCTCGAGCGGCGGCACCGGAAGCTCCTGCTCGCCCGAGATCCGCAGCGGTGCGCGGCTTGAGGTCACGACCTTCAGGCCGGGGGCCGCGCTCAGCAGGGCTGAGATGTTCGGTGCCGCCGCGAGGATCTGCTCGAAGTTGTCCAGGACGAGGAGCAACGTTTTGTCCCGCAGGTGCTCCGACACGCGGTCGATCGGCAGCTCGCTCCCACTGACCTGCACGCCGAGCGAGTGCGCGATCGTCGATGGGACGAGTTCGGGATCGCTGATCGGCGCAAGCGGCACCCAGAACGCGCCATCCGCGAACTGGTCGCCCACCTCGGCCGCGATCTGCAGCGAGAGGCGCGTCTTGCCCGTGCCACCGGGACCGGTCAGCGTGAGGAGGCGTGTCCCGTCCAGCAGCTTCAGGCCGTCGCGGATCTCCTTCTGTCGGCCGATGAAGGTGGTGAGCTGCTGCGGAAGGTTGTTCGGCGTCCGATCGAGGGTGCGAAGGGCTGGAAAGTCGCTGGGCAGGCCTTCGATGACGAGCTGGAACACGTGCTCGGGATGGGTCAGGTCCTTGAGGCGGTGCTCACCGAGGTCACGAAGCGCGACACCGTCGGGCAGCTCGCCGGCGAGCATCCGCGTCGCGGCGGAGACCAGGACCTGGCCCCCGTGCGCGATGGCGGCGATCCGCGCCGCGCGGTGGACGTCGATCCCGACGTAGTCGGCGCCAGCCTTCTCGCTGGCCGGCGTGCCTTCACCGGTGTGCATCCCCATCCGCACGCGCACGACCGCGCCGTATGGGAACACGGTCTTGGCAAGGACCCGCTGGGCGTTCGCTGTCGCCTCGAGCGCGTCCTGCGCGGTCGCGAACACCATGAACAGGGCATCGCCCTCGATCCGGACCTCGTGGCCCTTGCCGAACGCGCCGCGCAGGGCATCGGTGTGCGCTTCGAGGACCTTGTGGTAGCGATCGGTTCCGAGGCGATTGAGCAGCTTGGTCGAGCCCTCGATATCGGTGAACAGGAAGGTCAGGGTGCCGCGGGGGAGCGGGCCGGTCGCCACGGGTGAATTGTCCGCTGCCGGCATGCCGGTTGCCACCGTGGGCGCGCGGCGGTTAGACCTGCGCAATGGCGACGGCACGGAGCGACCTCACCGAGACCCTGGCCGGCATCGCCCTGTTCGCGGACGTGGGCGCGGCGGAGCTCCAATCGATCGCCCACATCGTCGAGGAGCGTCGCTACGCAGAAGGCGAGCGGATCATCCGTCAGGGCATCAGCGGCTCGGCGTTCTACATCATCCTCGAGGGCGAGGCGACCATCCGGGTGAGCGGCAAGGACTACGGCACCCTCGGACGCGGCGAGTTCTTCGGCGAGATCTCCGCGTTGCTCGGCGAGCCTCCGGTCGCGGACATCGTCGCGATGCACGTCCTTCGCTGCGCGATCGTGGCCGGCCCGGACCTCGAGGGCTTCATGCTCGCCCACCCGACGGTGCTCTACCGGATGCTGAAGGCCGAGGCTCGCAAGCTGCAGAAGGCCACCAGCTGGCGGACGTAGCCTCCCTCCATCCGCCGGGCGAGTATCCCGTCGTCGTCGTTGGCAGCGGACCCGGCGGGCTGCAGCTGTCGTATTCGCTCGGCCGAGCCGGCGTGCCGCATGCGGTGATCTCCGCGGATCCATCGCCCGGCGGCATGTTCCGCAAGTGGCCGTTCTTCCAGCGGCTGCTCTCGTGGACGAAGCCGTACGCACCCGAGGCGCGAGGCACGCGGTACTACGAGCGATACGACTGGAACTCGCTCATCGGCGAGGAGGACCGGCTCCGCGCGCTGCAGCCAGGGCTCATGGATGGGACGTCGTACTTCCCCGCGCGCGCGGAGATGGAGGAGAACCTCGCGACCTTCGCCCGCGACGGGGGCATCGCCGTGCGCTACGGCTGCCGGTGGACCGGCACGCGCCGCGACGGGGACGGCTTCGTGCTCGAGACCAGCGATGGCGAGTACCGCTGCCGCGTGCCGGTGTTCGCGTTCGGGATCGCCCAGCCGTGGAAGCCGAACATCCCGGGCATGGACGCGGTCCCGCACTACGCCGATACGCGCGCACCCGAGACGTACGCCGGGAAACGGGTCCTCATCATCGGCAAGGAGGTCTCGGCCTTCGAGCTCGCCAACGGCTTCCTGCCGTGGGCCAAGCAGATCGTCCTCGCGTCGCCCCGGCCTGTCGCCCTGTCAGTGGTGACGCGATCGCTCGTCGGCGTGCGCGCGCGCTACGTCCAGCCGTACGAGGACCACGTGCTTGGCGGCGGAGTCGTGCTCGTCAATGCCTCGATCGACGGCGTCGACCGCACCGCCAACGGCTTCCGGGTGCGCACGTCCCGGAGCGACGGCGGCGGGGCGCTCATCTTCGAGGTCGACGACGTGATCGCGACGACCGGGTTCACGCCGCCGCTGGGCGACCTGCCGGAGCTCGGCGTGCCCGTGGCCGGCCGCGAGCGGATCCCGTCGCAGACCGCGATGTTCGAGAGCATCGGAGTCCCCAACATGTACTTCGCCGGCACGGCGACCCGCGGCGCGCCGGGCCTCAAGAAGCATGGGCTGCCGAGCAGCTCGGGCGCGGTCCACGGCCACCGCTACAACGCCCGGATCCTCGCCCGGCACATCGCGCAGAAGTACTTCGGCATCGATCCCGCCCGGCCGCGCGTCGAGCCCGAAGAGGTCCTCTCCTATCTATTGCGCGAGGTGACCCGGGCGCCGGAGCTCTGGCACCAGAAGTCGTACCTGTCGCGCACGATCCTGGTGGACCCGGCACGCGGGATCATCGACGACGGGATCCTGCCGCTCCAGCTCTTCGTCGACAGCGACGGGCCCGATGGTGTCGCCGCGGCAGTCGAGGCCAATCCCGCCGGTGAGCTGTACCCCGCGATCTACGTCCGCAAGGACAACGCGGTCACCGAGCATCTCCTGCCGTCGAATCCGTTGCTGGACTTCGAGACCGCCGAGCATCGCAAGCAGCTCGCGGACGCGCTAAGGCCGCTGGGACTCTAGGCCGCCTGCGCGGCGTCGGCGGCCTGCGGCGCCGGCTTGTTCTGGATGCCGAGGGCGTTGGTTGCCGCACCGGCGGCAAGCAGCAGCGCCGCAATGAACATCGCCAGATGGAACGCGTCGGTCGACGCCTCGCGCTGGGCCTCCGCCGTCGGCGAACCCGGCACCACGTTGAGCGGCGCGTACGTCTTGCGCACCTCGGGATCGTTCGGGTCGAGCGACGATGCGCGGTCGTGCAGTCCGGCGTAGAAGCTCGTGGTGATCGCGATGAAGATGACCGCACCCGCCAGTTGCGGGCCGACCCGCGAGATCGCGTTGTTGATCGCCGACGCAACGCCGGAGTTACGCGACGGCACGCTCGTCATGAGCGCGGTGGTGAGCGGCGCCACCATGATCGAGACCCCGAGACCGAACGCCAGCGTCGCCGGCAGGAAGTCGACAAGCCAGCTGGCCGGCGGCAGGTACGTGCCCGGGTCACCGAACGTGAACAGCCACGGGCTCGTCGTCGCCGGCACCCGCAGGTACCAGAGCGTGCCGAGGCACATGAGCGCCGGCCCGACGGCCATGAACGCCCTCGGCCCGTACTTCCCGGCCAGGGCCCCGAAGCGCGAGCTGAGGAACACGAGGAAGAGGCCCGAGGGGATGAACGCGAGTCCCGCGGCCGCGGCGGTGAACCCGATGGTCCCTTGCACGAACAGCGTGATGAAGTAGCCGAGGACGTACAGGGCGCCGTAGATGAGAAACGTCGAGATGTTGGTCACCGTGAAATTGCGCGACTGGAAGAGCTCCGGCGGGATGAGCGGGTCAGACCGGCGGGTCATGAGGATCGGGAGCGCGATCGTGGCGACTGCGCCGATGCCGAGCATCACGAACCCGAGCGGATCGTTCCACTCGCGCTGCTGGCCGTAGATCGCGCCGAACGACAAGCCGCCGACGGCCAGGGCGACCACGAGCGCCCCGAGCGAGTCGAACCGGCCGCTCGCGGAGTGGTCCCGGCTTTCGGTCACGTGCGTCCGGGTCGCCCAGAGCGCGACGATCAGCAGCGGCACGTTGATGAGGAACGCGGCCCGC
>DASUSA010000356.1:0-2255 GCA_036375335.1 Candidatus Limnocylindria bacterium | reverse complement strand
CGTCGAAGTTCTTGCCGCGGTACTCCAGGACCGCCCGCGGAGCCTTCGATTGCGTCGTCTCGTTCAACTACTCCATCCTCCCTCTTTGCACGCCGGGACAACAAAGAGCCGTCATCCCCGAACAGGACGACGGCACAAGCCGCGTGGTACCACCTGATTTCACGTTCGCACTGGCGAACGCCTCATCCGCGCGCTAACGGGCGCACCCGATCCGGCTCGCGGGCGACTTCCCTGCTCCGGTGCCGTGGCCCGCTTCCAGTCCTGACGGGCCTTCCCTGTCGGTCGGGGCGAGGTACTCCTCCCGGTCGCTGCCGGTCCGACATCAGTCTAGCCCGCGCGGGCTCTCCCGAGCTGCTTCTGCCGATACATCGCCCGATCGGCGGCGTCGACGAGAGCATCGACCGTCGTGCCTTCGACGAGCGCCGGCGCGATGCCCCAGGCGATCGTCGGCAGCTGCTGACCCGACGGGATCGTGGCGCCGGCGATGTCCGCGGCCAGCCGGCGCATGATCCGGTCCGCCGCGAACAGCGGTGCGCCTGGGAACACGATGGCGAACTCGTCGCCACCGATGCGCGCGACGACGTCGTGCTCGCGCACGCCCGCGGCGAGCAGCTCGCCGATGCGGATGAGTGCCTGGTCCCCGGACGCGTGGCCATAGCGGTCGTTCAGCTGTTTCAGGCCGTTCGCATCGATCATCGCCACCGAGAGCGGCGCGCCGTCCTGCTCGCTCTTCGCGAGGCTCGCGGCGAGCTTGTCGAAGAAGACCCGACGATTCGGAAGCCCGGTGAGCGGATCGGTAGCGGCCGCGGACTTGGCGGCCTGGTGCAGCCGCGCGACCCGGACGGCCGCCGCCACCTGATGGGACGTCGCGGTCAGGAGGGTCTCGTCCTCCGATGAGAACGCCGCGGGGCGGGTGCTTTCGATCCCGATGATGCCAACGGTCTCGTCGCCGATCCGCAGCGGGACGATGAGGCTCGAGCGGATGTCCGCCGGACCCACGAACCGCGTGTCGGAGTGGACGTCCGCCACGTTTTGGAGCCGGCCATGCTCCATGACCCACCAGCTGATGCCGGTGCCGGACGGGAGCGATTGGCCGATGAACGCGGTCGACGGACCGAACGCGGCGCGGATGCTGAGCTCGCCCGCGTCGTTCAGCGTGGTGAGGAAGCCGTTCTCATAGCCCATGGCGTCGCACACGATGCGCAGCAGGCGGCTGGCGAGCTCATCGAGATCGAGCACCGCGCTGATCTCCGAGGCCAGCCGCTGGAGGATCGCGAGCTGGCGGGCGTGGGTGTGGGAGTGCTCAGCCATGCGCTCCACGAGCGAGCCGGGACCAGGCACGTCCTCGATGTCCTCATGCTCGATCGCGCCAACCTTGCTCAGGTACACGCTGCCCTCGCGGCGGTCGCGCTCGATGACCCGGATGAACGCCTCGACCACGTCCGGGTGGAATTGCGCGCCGCTGCACCGGCGCAGCTCGGCCACGGCGAAGTCGACACTCTGCGCCGCCTTGTACGCGCGCTTGCTCACGATCACCTCGTACGCGTCGGCCGCCGAGACGATATACGCGCCGAGCGGGATCGCGTCGCCGGCCAACCCATCGGGATAGCCGGAACCATCGAAGCGTTCGTGGTGCGCGTGGACGATGGGCACGAGGTCGGCCAGCGGCTCGACGGCCGCCAGGATCGAGGCGCCGAGCGGCGCGTGGGTCTTCATGATCACCCACTCCTCGGTCGTGAGCGCGGCCGGCTTGTTGAGGATCGCGTCGGGGATACCGATCTTGCCGATGTCGTGCAGCAGGGCCGACAGCTGGACGCGCCGGATCTCGTCCGGGGGCAGCTGCATCTCGACGGCGATGATCCGCGACAGCGCGGCCACCCGCGCCGAGTGGCTTCGGGTGTACGGGTCCCGCGCGTCGACCGCGGCGGCCAGCGCCTTGACGGACGCGAGATACAGCTCGCGGAGTCGCGCGTGGTGCTCGGCGTTCTCGAACGACGACGCGATGAGGTTCGAGAACGACTGGAGGATCGCGACGTCCTCGGCGTCGTACGCGGCCGGGCGGTACGACTGCACGGAGACCACGCCGATGATCTCGCCTCGGATCCTGAGCGGCAGGTGAACGGCCGACTCGCAGCGGCGCGACTCGTCGCCATAGGTCTTGCCCCGCTTCTGGACCGCATCGCCTCGGCTCGTCGTCACGTACGGCTCGCCACTCAGTACCACCTGGCTCGTTGGCCCCGCGCCCAGCGGCAGGA
>DASUSA010000355.1:0-4168 GCA_036375335.1 Candidatus Limnocylindria bacterium | reverse complement strand
TGTGCCGGAGCGGTCGGGATCTTCTTCGGCTTTTATCCGGCCCGGAGGGCCTCACGCCTTGAACCCATCGAGGCCTTGAGACGATAGAGGGCGTAGGCGTCCAAGCCACCGGTGGTTGGTACAAGCGCCCGGATGTTCGGCGGCGGGATTGTCATGCGGGCAGAAACAGTCCTTCAGGGAGTCGCCCTAAGTGGCCGGAATTCGAGAATTCGGCTCGGACCCGTACGGCCGGCCGAAATCGAATGATTGTGGAGAGCGTCCAATGCTCGGAATCAGCAGCGGCGCACCGCCGTTTTTGAGGATAGGCAACATGAACGACCTCCGGAGGCGGTCGCCCCTTCCGTGGGCCCCGTCAACGTGACCTAAGGTGCCATATTCGGACGCTGGGCGCCCTAGAGGAGCCGTAGGCACAGTCCACCTGCCGTACGAACGGTTCTGCCGCGATCAAGGCGTGTTCGGCGACGCCTCGGAGGTCATCGACCGGCTGCAGGCCGCGCGCGGCGAGTTCCGGCGTTCGCAGATCATCGGCTGGTTCGATCAGGGTCGATGCTGGCCCGCGAAGAGGTCGAGCGCACGATGCGGCGGTTCGCCGATCAGGTCACGCCGAAGCTCGCGGCCGGCTGAGGTCGCAGCTCGGCGCGTTCAACCCGCTGTGCCGCGGCTCATCGGTGGACACGATCGTCGCAGCACCGCGAGGGAAATCGGCTCACTCGTAACTCCATTAGAGACCCGCCGTGAGCCCCTTGACGTAGCGCGCGATGTTGCGGATCTCGTCGTCGGCGATGAGCCCTCTCCAGGGCGTCATCGCGGTGCCGGGGCGACCGTTCCGCACGATACGCAGGAAGTCGTCCTCGGTGCCCTTGAACGTCTGTAGATTTGCCGCCACCGGTGTGCCTTTGGCGTCCGTGCCGTGGCATTGCGAGCACTGCGTCAGGTACGTCGACCGGGCCGAGCGCATCTCCGCGCTCAACGCCCCCGTTGCCGGACCAGCTTGGGCGAGCACGAGCCCGTATCGGGAGAGGATGTCGGGAAGGTTCTTCGCGCGAAGCTGCTGGAGCGCTCGGTCCACGGCCTCCTTTAGCTCCACATCGGCCTTGCGCACGGCCGCGACGATCTCGAGATCGCGCCGCGGGTCGCCGATCGCGATCGCGCGAAAGCCGGGATTCTTTCGCAGGAACCACCCGGCGAACGCCGACTCCATCACCACGGCGTCGACCTCGCCCGTGACGAGCGCGGTGAACATTTCGTCGGGCTTCAGATAGACCTTCCGATTGTAGCCGCGGTCGTAGACGAGCTGGTCGCTGAGGGTCATCGCCTGGACGCCGACGAGCTTCCCACGCAGGTCATCGAACGAGCGAACGCCTCCCACCGTCGGGGATACGACGACCTGGCGCATCACGTAATACGGCGCGGTGAAGAGCAGGCGGGGCTTGTCATCCGTGAACCGACTGGTGAGCGGCATCCCCATCAAGAGATCGCATCGGCCCTCGTAGAGCTGGCGAAGCGTGAGGATTTCTCGCGCCGTCGGATACCAGTGAACACTGAACTCAGCACCGACCGCTTCCGCGATCGCACGCGCGATCTCGACTTCGAAGCCGGGCTCGGTCGCGTCTCGACTGGAGAACGGCAAGTTCGACGGATCGGCGCAGAGGCGAATCTGTCGAACCTCGCCGTCGCTGCTCGCGGTCGCGATCAGGACGATCGCGACCGCGAGCGCGACGCCTCTCATTCGCTGAGCCCGAACACCGCGACGATGTCGCCGTAATTGACCCGCGCGGCGTCCGTCCACTTCGGCTCCTTGCCGAACCACACTTGCGAGCGCAGCGTGCCGCCCGCCACGACGGCGATGTACTGCTTACCGTCCACCGCGTAACTGATGATGCCACCCGACTGCGGCGTGCCGAGGTTGAACGACCACAGCTCTTTCCCGTCCTTCGCGTCGACCGCGACGACCTTGCCCTCGGCCGTTCCCTGGAAGACCAGATTGCCGGCCGTGGACAGCGTGTGGCTGATGAGCGGCGTTCGATTCGACCACTCCCACACGATCTTGTTCTGGTTCACGTCGAACGCCCGGAGCACGCCGGCCTGCTCGTCCTTGCTGAAGTGCTCGGCCGTCACGCCGGTGAAGAGCTGGCCCCGCTTGTAGGTCAGGTCCGCCACGTAGGAGTACCGCATGCAGAACTCGTTCGCCGGAATGTACAGGTATCCGGTCTTCGGGTTGAAGACCTTCGGCTGCCAGCCCGTTCCACCGAGGAGAGAGGGACAGACCTCAACGGGAGGCCCGCCCATCGTCGGGCGCTTCCCGGGATTCTCGACGGCCTTGCCGGTGGCGGGATCCACGACGCCCCACGTGAGCGACTTGATGAACGGCACCGCGGAGAGGAATTTCCCGCTCGTGCGGTCGAGCGTGTAGACGAAGCCGAGCTTGTTGGCCTGGACGAGCGCCTTGTGCGTCTGTCCATTGCGGACGACGTCGATGACGTGGTGCTCGGCCGTCGTGTCGTAGTCCCACGCGTCGTTCGGCAGATACTGATAGTGCCACTTCATCTTGCCGCTGTCGACGTCGAGCGCGACGGCGGACATCGTGTAGAGGTTGTCTCCCTTTCGCATGTCGGCGATCCACGGGGCGGGGTTGCCGGTCCCAAAGTACAGGAGATTGGTGGCGGGATCGTACGTGCCGGAGTGCCAGACGGGGCCGCCGCCGATCTTCCACGTGTCGGCGGCCCAGGTCTCGCTGCCGGGCTCGCCGGCCGCAGGGATAGAGTACCAGCGCCACTGGCTCTTCCCGGTATTCGCGTCGAAGGCCTCGACGAATCCGCGAGGCCCCATCTCGCCCGGCCCGGCGATGCCGATGATCACCTTGCCTTTCACGACGAGCGGCGCCTGGGACACGAAGTATCCGTCGGCATAGTCCGCGATCTTCGTCTCCCACGCGGGCTTACCGGTCTTCGCGTCGAGCGCGACGACGTACGCGTCGAGCGTCCCGAAGATCACCTTGTCCTTGTAGAGCGCGACACCGCGGTTGTGGGGGATGACGCGCACGAGCGCCCCGACGTCTTCGGGGATCTTGCGGTCGTGCTTCCACAAGAGCTCGCCGGTGGCCGCGTTCACGGCCTGCACCCGGTTGACGGTCAACGACGTGGAGGTCGTGAACATGATGCCGTCGTTCACCACCGGCGTCATCTGCTGATCGCCGAGCGTGCCGCCGGCGAAGATCCACTTGGGCACCAGTTTCTTGACGTTACCGGTGTTGACCTGGTCCAGCGGGCTGAAACGCCAGCCGTTATACGTGCGGTTGTACATGAGCCAATTGGCGGCGTCGCCCTCGGCGTTCAACAGGCGATCGTCGGTGACGTCCCGCCCGTCGGCGGCCGGCAGGGGCGTCGGCATGAACGACAGGAAGCCAAGCGCAACGACAACGAATCTCACGAATATGCCCATACAGTTCTCCGCTGTGTCCTCACGACTGTTCGGTCGCGGCCAACGACGTACGACGACACGGCAGCCTGGGTTGACTCGGCTGCGAGGGCGTGTTCGAAGGGTCACCCCCTTCCGATGCGAGTGTCCGCGATGCTAGTGCCGCCGGAGCACCCATGTCAACAGCCGAACGGGATCACCGTCGCCGGCCTCCGCCGCCGCGCGCAGGAAGGCTTCCAGGTGCTCGGCGACGGACCTGATGGAGCACGGTGTGCTCGGCGTCGGGGGGCCGGTAGACCGCTCGCTGGAGGGCCATGGCCCCAAGTAGGGTCAAGGCGCCGACCGGGACAATGCTGAGAGATTGATACACCGAACATGGTGGGGACGACGGCGGCCGGACCGCTGCCAGCGGTGAGTCTACGTTCCGGAACGGTGGGGAGGGCGGCCTCGCGCTCGTCGATCATGTGGTGTGACCCGGGGAGGGCGGTGGTCTGGGCGCCCTTGGCGTCTGGCCGGAACTGGATGGTCCTCCTCGCCTACAGAGCAAATCGAGCTCCCGATGTAGAACAGGGAGTGCTCAGGGAACGTCAGCGGTGCATGTTTTAGTGGCGTGCTGTTTCGAGGTGGTGGTGAGCTCAAAGCTGCCGAGACATTTGGTGAAAACGTGGTCCTGACTGAAACACTGGTTTAGATCGGGATCTCCCTCTAGCGAGCGGTCTACCGGCCCGCGACGCCGAGCACACCGTGCTCC
>DASUSA010000354.1:0-4401 GCA_036375335.1 Candidatus Limnocylindria bacterium | reverse complement strand
GCACCCCAAGGCGAAGGACATCGTGCTCGAAGCGATGGAGGAGCACCACCTCGTCGACGACATCATCGAGCAACTGAAGGACACTCCCTTCGACGACGAGCACTGGGGCGCGAAGTTCAAGGTGACCAAGGAGAACGTCGAGCACCACATCGAGGAAGAGGAAACGGAGATGTTCAAGATCTCCCGTCAGGTCTTCTCGAAGGAGGAGCTGGACGAGCTAGGCTCCCGGATGGACTCCGTCAAAGCAGAGCAGATGCAGGAAGCGATGCCCGAGCGCGACCAAATCGAGCTGTAGGAGCTGTCATGGGGATCATCGGCTGGATCATCATCGGACTCATCGCCGGCGCGATCGCGCGCTGGATCATGCCGGGCGCGGACCCGATGGGCTGGCTCGGCACGATCGTGCTGGGCATCGTCGGTTCATTCGTTGGCGGCTTCGTCCTCAACCTCGTGACCGGCAACGGTATGGAGCTGAGCCCGTCGGGGATCATCGGATCGATCCTCGGCGCGCTCATCGTCCTCTTCATCTGGCGCCGGATGCGACCGGGGGCAAGAGTCGCCTAGCGGGCTGCCTCGTTGACGCGCGCCGCGGACGTCGCGGCGCGCGTCAGCCGCCATGCAGATGTAGCCGATCTCCCCTCTCCATCGCGTCCACGCCATCTGACCGACTGTGAATTGATTCGCGCCTGCTGGCCTGTCCAGCGGTCGCCAATTGAGCGCCGATTGCAGCCCGCGTGGTGCGGCGTCTTGCGACGGCCGTAACAGGCGACGCGCGGTTGAGCGGCGACTCTGGAACGGCGCTCGTAGGGGCATCGTCGCTGCAGGTGATCCGCCTGGACTCCCATTACAGAAAGGAACCCTCATGCCAGTCGCTCCGATCACCGACGTGTCCCAAGCTCTGCTGACGTCGCTCGCGGTCCTGCTTGCGGCGATCCCCGCGATCATCGGCGCGATCCTCTTGCTGGTCATCGGCTGGATCGTCGCGGGCCTCCTTGCCGGCCTCGTCGCCAAGGTGCTCCGCACGATCAAGATCGATCAACTCGCCGATCGCGCCGGTGTCACCAGATTCCTCAAGCGCGCGAACGTACGGGCCGACGCGGCGGGCGTCGTTTCCGGGCTCGTCAAGTGGTACATCCGCCTGGTGTTCCTTCTCCTCGCGGCGAACGCCGTCGGTCTCACGGCCGTGAGCGGCATCGTCACGAACGTTCTCGGGTTCATCCCGAACCTCATCGTCGCGATGTTCATCCTCGGCGTGTTCAGTTGGCTTGCCACGACCGCGAAGAACCTTGTGTCCGCAAGCCTCGAGAGCGCCAACGTTCCGAACGCCGGCGGGATCGGCGCGATCGTCTTCGGCGCGGTCCTGGCCTTTGGGATCGTCGCCGCGGCGGATCAGCTTGGCATCGCGCAGACGCTCATCAACACGCTGTTCATGGGTGTCGTCGCCGCTCTCGCTCTCGCATTCGGATTGGCCTTCGGCCTCGGCGGACGCGAGCAGGCCTCAGAGATCTGGGCCGACTGGCGCGGTCAAGCCAGCGACGCCCTCAAGAGGACCTCGCAGCCAGAGCCGTCCGCCGTGCAAGCCGAACAGGCCGCGGCGCGGCGCGCGCGCGAGCACGCCACCAGCTCCAGCTAGTCAGGCATCGCGATGAGACGCGCCGGCTTGTGCCGGCGCGTCTCCGGGTCAACGCCCGCGGCCATCAGCGGTTGCGGAATTGCCTGAAGTGCCGCGCACTGCGACGGATCGTGGTGCCGTCCTTGGGGATGATGCTGATCGAGCCGTCCTCCTCGAGGACCGCGGCAGTGACGTCCTTCAGATCCGCGATACCGTGCTGGCGCGCCGCCATCTCGAGCTCCTCGACGTCGATGCGTTCCTTGTCCAGGGCCTCCGGTAGGGGCTTCCCATCCCGGAGCAGGAGCGTCGGCTGGCTCGCGACGAGGCGGCGGAAGAACGGGACCCGGCTGCCCCAGCGGCCGACCGCGATGTTCACGACCGTGAGGGTGGCTGCGGCCAGGATCCCTCCGGTGAGTGAGTTGTCGCCTCCGGTCATCGCGTTTTGCACCGCGTTCGCGATGACGAGGATCACAACGAGATCGAACGGGGTCATCTGGCCGAGCTCACGTTTCCCCGCGACGCGGAGGAGCACGAGCACCGTCAGGTACACGACGAACGTCCGGAGGAGGATCTCGTACCAAGGCGTCGTCATGTCGAACAGATTCACGGCGTCTCCCCCCGCGCAAGGGCCTGCAGGTAGCGAATGATCGACCATCGCTCGTCGTCGGAGAGACGCGGCTTGCCGGTCGCGGGATCCACGTCGGACCACGCGGGCATGGACGTCCCCGGGATGCCGTTCGAGACCCAGTAGAAGAGCTCGCCTGGCGCGTGGAGCGGCACGTGGACCTGGAGGTTCACCGGGTGGGGGAACAGCGTCTGCGCGAGCGCGCCGTCACCTTTGGCCACGGGACCGTGGCACAGCGCGCAGTTCGCGTTGTAGAGACTCTTGCCGTTCGTCACCGTGTCGGGTGCATCCGGCGTGGGGTTCTGGGCGAACCGCGCGGTGAACGGGACCGCCGGTGTCGGGATGTTCGGCGCGACCGTGTAACCGATGACCAGCGCCAGCGCTGCAAGGCCGGCAAGGATCCCGGCGGAGATCGCGGTGCGCCGATACCCCTCGCCGCGGTGCCAGCGCAGCACGGCGAGCAACGCGAACAGCACGATCCCGACGCCGAGCGCGATCGCGATCTGCTCGAACCCCTGACGGCTGATCGTCGGGAGCGTCATGGCCGCCGTTCGTCGCGACCGTCGGTCACGTCCGGAGCGGCTGGGACACCATCCTTCCGCTTCTTCTTTTCCTTGCGTGACGACCACCAGTAGAGGCCGCCGAAAATGGACAGCGGGAGGACGATCTCGATGAGGAACTCATCGACGAAGGTCCCGTGGAGCAGGATCACCGACTCATGGTGACACGGTGAACGTGTAGTCGGCGGTATCGGCCGGGCTCCCGATCTGGATGCGCATCGTCCACTTGCCGGGACCGAGCGCCGGGACATCGATGCTGTAGCGGCCCGAGCCCTGCTCCGTGGCCGTGAACGCATCGCCCGCAACTGGCTGGCCGTCCTTCGCGATGATCGTGCCGGTGATCGCGTGTGCCGTCGCGGGATTGCCGTTCTCGAGCACGACCACGCTGAGCTGGATCGGGGCGCCGGCCACGGGAGCGCTCGGGTCGGGGAACAAGACGAGCGCGAAGGACTTGGTCGTCAGCGCCGCCGCCGCGGCGGTCGTGCCGTTCGGCGAGATCGGGACCGTGAACAGCGCGCTCACGTCGTCCTTGCCCGGGATGCGGATGATCGCCTGCACCTTCCACGTGCCGTACATCGCCGTCGGGCTGCCGATCGCGACGTACTCGCCGGGCGCCCGCTCGTCGGCCACGAGCTCGGTCTGGCCCATGTCGTGTTCGACCATCGTGAACCGGAGGGCCACCTTCTCGGCGTTCGTGACTGGCTGCAGCCCCTCGTGCACGCGAAGCACGAATCGGTTGCGCCCCGGCGTCGATGTCGGCACGACGAGCTCGACGCGGTAGGAGGAGACGTGCTGGGTTTGATCGAACGCAGCGCCGGTCGGCTGCGCCGGCGGCGCGAGCGCGGTGAGGATCCCGGCCGCTACGAAGACGCCGGCGAGCAGCACGGTCTCGACGACCGTGCCGCGGATCAGGGCTCGTCGATCGCCGTGCGGGCCGTAGCGCAGCAGATTGAACGCGGCGATGCTCAGCACGAGGACGAGCAGCAGCCCCTTCGCGAGGAGCGCGAGGCCATACGGCGTCTCGACGAGATCCTGGATCAGGACCAGCCGGTCGAGCGCCTGCAGCACGCCCGCGGTGATCAGCAGCCCGACCGAGGTCATCGCGACGAGCGAGAAGCGCCACGTCGTCCGCGCGAGCGTCGCGTGGTCGGTGCGCGCCGTCCGCAGGTGGATCCACAGGAACGCCACGACCCCGCCGCTCCAGGCCGAGATGGCCAGGACGTGGATCAGGTCCAGGGTCATGTCCTTGTAGTCGCCGAGCGCGGTCGCGTGCGACACGAGCGTCGCGGTGAGCCCGGCGCCGATGCCGCAGGCCAGCGCGACGCGGCCGCGCATGCGTGGTCCGAGGGCCGGCACGACCGTCGCTGCGATCCCGAGACCCGCGAGGAGTCGCAGGCCAAGGAACAGCTCGAGGCGCGGCGGAATGCGGTCGCCCTGGGACGCGATGAGCGCCGCCGACCCGATGACCACGAGGGAGCCGGCGATGGCGAGCAATTGCCGCTCGCGCCGCTCCTCCGCGGCGTCGGTCGCGGCGTGGACGATGAGGCCGAACAGTGACGTGCCGATCCCGAGGGCGATGCCGGCGTACGAGAGCGCGCGGCCGG
>DASUSA010000353.1:0-6216 GCA_036375335.1 Candidatus Limnocylindria bacterium | reverse complement strand
CAGGTGTTCGGATCCCACTCCGGATCGCGCGCCGGGTAATTGCTGAAGGTGAGGGCCTCCGGGCCGAAGGCCTGCGCGAAGAGGAAGGCAGCGCGACGCTGGTGATACGGGCTGGTCACGAGGATCGCCGATCTGAGGCCCTGGGCCTTCATCAAGTTCCCCACGAGCCGCGCGTTCTGCTCGGTGGTGGTGGAAGACGGTTCGACGAGGATCGCAGAGTCCGGCACGCCGAGGGAGACCGCTTCGCGCTTCATGATCTCGCCGCTCGCGACCGAGTTCGGGTCCTCCGCGGCGCCTGCGAACAGGATCAACGGCGCGTACTTGCGCTTCCACAGATCGACCGCCGTCTCGGTGCGCGCGCCGGTATCGCCCGAGAGCGCGACGATCACATCCGCCTGGACCAGCGGATCCTCGACGTCGAGGACGTGCCCGATGCCGACGAAGAACAGGCAGGCAACGACGAGGCCGGTCAGCAGGCCGCCCAGGAACCGGCGGATCTTCGCTCCTTCGGTCTTTAGGTCGGCCGCATCGCCGCGAGGGTGCGGCGAAGCCCGTCGCCGAGGGGGACCGTTGATCGCCAGAGGCCATCCCGCGCGGCCTTGGACGAGTCGAGGCAGCTGCGCTGGATCTCGCCCTGGCGCTCTCCGGCGCGGGTCACATCCGTCGGCGGACCGAGCAGCGCGGTCATCTGCCGGACGAGCTCGGTCACCGAGGTCGCGACGCCGGTGCCGATGTTGTACGTCCCGACCGTGCGGCGATCGAGCGCGGCGACGATCGCGGCGACCGCATCGGCGACGTAGAGGTAATCCCGCTCGGCCGAGCCGTCGCCGTAGATCGTCAGCGGAGCACCGCGGGTCCAGCAGCCCGCGAAGATCGCGATGACCCCACCCTCGAGATCGGTCCGCTGCCGCGGCCCGAAGATGTTCGCGAGGCGCAGGGTGACGGCCTTCAATCCTGCGGTCGAGCCGGCGAGCTTTTCGGCCTCGGCCTTGAACCGGCCGTACGGCGACGGCGCGTCGATCGGGGTGTCCTCCGTCGCGCAGGTCGGCGTCTCTCCGTAGAGCGCGCCGCCGGTCGAGATGTTGACGAATGAGCGGGCGCCGGCCGATTGCGCGACGTCGAGCACGTTGGAGGTGCCGTCCACGATGACGCGGTGGTAGAGCGCCGGCTGCGCGATCGATTCCACGACCTTCGTCTTCGCGGCGGCATGGACGACGGCATCGAACCGCTCCCCGGCGAGCCGATCGCGGAACGTCTCGCGGTCGCTGATGTCGGCGACGATGAGCGGAACGGCCGGATCGAGGTTCGCCCGGTCGCCGGTGGAGAGGTCGTCGAGCGCGACGACATCGTCGCCGCGCCCGCGGAGGGCGTCGACGGTGTGCGAACCGAGGAACCCCGCGCCGCCGGTTACGAGTACGCGCATGTGACTTATCCCCCTTCGCTGTGGACAACAGTGTGGAAGACCGGTGACGCGCCATGGACAAGTGAACGCAATCTGGGGAGGCCGTGCGTCCCTGGCGGTGGGTAAGGGCCTCGTCCGGGAGCAAGCCGGCCCCTAGCGTTCACCGGGTTGTGAGACCCCTTGACACGACTCGAACAAGCGTTCTAACTAGTTAGGTGACCCTGGTCAACTCGGCGCAGGCGGCCGAGCGCGCCACGCCGCACGACCTCGCCGCGGAGCAGCGCGTCCTCGGCGCACTGCTCATCGACCGCGATGCCATCTTCAAGGTCGCGGACCTGCTCCGAGCCGAGGACTTCTACCAGGCGAAGCACCAGCGGGTCTATCGGGCCGCCCAGGCGCTGCTCGAGCGGCGCGAACGGATCGACCCGCTCACCATCCAGGTCGAGCTCGCCCGCAACGAGCAGCTCGACCAGATCGGCGGCCCGGCCTACCTGCGCGAGCTCGTCGATGCGACGCCGACCGCCGTCGACGTCGAGCGTCACGCAGGGATCGTCCGCGATCGCTCGCTCCTCCGGCGCCTGCTGAACGCGGCGAAGGACATCGCTGCCGACGCGTACGACGAGCCGGCCGACGTGACGATCACGCTCGACCGCGCGGAACAGCGGATCTTCAGCCTCCGCGATGACGCGATGAACGCGCAGCTGCGGCACATCCAAGCCGCGCTCATGCAGAACTACGACCACATCACCGAGCGGATGGAGCACCCGTTCGAGGTGAGCGGCATCCCGTCGGGGTTCCGGGAGATCGACGCGTACACCGAGGGCTTCACGCGGGGCGACCTGGTCATCATCGCGGCGCGCCCGTCGGTGGGGAAGACGAGCCTCGCGCTCGCTATCGCGCATCACGTCGCCCGACGCGGCACCGGCGTCCTCGTGTTCTCGCTCGAGATGGACAGCAAGCAGATCGTCGCGCGATTCCTCGGCCTCAACTCGCGCACCGACCTGCTCGCGCTGCGCACCGGCAACATCCGCGACACCGAGGCGGCGAGCGCGCTCGCGGGGCTGCCGATCCTCATCGACGACACACCCGGGATCTCGATCATGGAGCTCCGCACCAAGGCCCGGCGCGCGATCGCGCAAGCGCCGGGCGGTCTCGGGATCATCGTCGTCGATTACCTGCAGCTCATCCGCACCGGCGAGCACGAGGAAAACCGGGTCCAGGAGATCGCGGTCATCACCCGAAGCCTCAAGTCGCTCGCGCGTGAGCTCGGTGTGACCTTGATCGCGCTGTCACAGCTTTCGCGTGCTGCGGGGGACTCCGGCAACGAGCCGAAGCTCTCGACGCTTCGTGAAGGCGGCACGGCAGAACAGGATTCCGACGTGGTCATCATGCTGTGGCGCGAGAAGGACGAAACGCCGCTCGGTGCACCGAAGGTGATCCGGGGCAGCGTCGCCAAGAACCGCAACGGACCGACGGGCCGGTTCGAGCTCTACTTCGAGGCGGAGCAGGCGCGCTTCTTCTCGCGTGGCGACGACGAGGGCACACCGGTATGACGCTCGATGTCGCCCGCAATGCGCCGAAGCCGCCACCAGAGAATCCCGAGGCCGAGGCTTCGCTGCTCGGCGCCGTCCTCATCGATCACTCGCTGTACGCGCCCTTCGTGCACGGTCACATCGCGCCGCCAGACCTCTCGCGCGACCACCACAAGCTCGTGCTCGGGGCAATGGACCGCGTCGCGCTGCGCGGCGACCAGATCTCGTTCGAAACGGTGCAGCAGGAGCTCGCCGCGACCGGTGAGCTCGGCGCGGTCGGTGGGCCGCAGTTCCTCGTCGGGCTCATGCAGAACGTCCCAACAGTGGCCCACGCAGAGACGTACGCGACGATCGTCGCGCGCACGGCGCAGCTCCGGAAGCTCATCGGAGCGGCGAACGAGATCGCTCGACTTGCCTTGGTGCGTGAGGACGCTCGCGGGGCGGTCGAGGACGCGCAGCGATTGCTGTTCGCCGTGAGCGAGACGTCATTGCACCGGGACATCATCTCGCTCGAGGTCGCGCTGAATCGCTACATCGCCCAGATCGAAGAACGCGGCGATGAAACGTCGGCCGGCGTGCTCACGGGCCTGAAGACGCTTGACGCGAAGACCGGCGGGTTGCAGCCATCTGACCTCGTCCTCGTCGCCGGCCGACCCGGTCTCGGCAAGACCAGCCTGGCGCTCTGCTTCATCGAGCACGCCGCCCTCCGCGAGGGGAAGACGTGCGCGATCTTCTCGCTCGAAATGAGCGAGCTGCAGCTTGTGCAGCGCCTCATTTCAATGAACGCTGAGATCGACGGCAACCGGATCCGGCGCGGGCGGTTGTCGCTCCCCGAGCTGCAGGCCATCAGCGACGCGTCGGGTCGGCTGCAACAGGCCCAGATCTTTGTCGAAGAGTCCAGTCGGCTCACCGTCACAGACATCCTGGCGAAATCTCGGCGTCTCCAGGCCGAACGCGGGAAGCTCGATCTCATCGTCATCGACTATTTGCAGCTCATCGAGGGGGCCGCTGGCGACGACGCAAATCGCGTGCAAGAGGTGGCGAAGATCTCGCGCGCCTTGAAGGCGATCGCGCGCGAGCTCGAGGTCCCGCTCGTCGCGCTGTCGCAGCTCTCCCGACAGATCGAAACGAGAGGTACCGAGCCAACACTGTCAGATCTTCGTGACAGCGGTGCCCTAGAAGCGGACGCGGATCTCGTGATGTTCTTGTGGCAGAAGGACCAGCAGGACCGCAAGGACGGCGTGGTGCGGCTCAAGCTCGCGAAGCACCGGAATGGCCCGACGGCCGAAATCGACCTGCACTTCGAGGCCGAGCTCACTCGGTTCCGCGATCTCGGCGAGACCCGCGAAGGCGGCTAGGCGGGCTCGATGCCGACGGCCACGTGCGCACGCACGTCCGTCGCCAGCCGGATCTCCACCTTGTGCACGCCGAGCGAGCGCAGCGGCTCGGCGTTGATCTTCCGCGGATCGACGTCGATGCGGTGCTCGCGCTTCAGCGCGTCGGCGATCTCTTTGGTGGTGACCGAGCCGAACGTCTTCCCCTGTTCGCCGGCCTTGAGCGTGAACACGAGCGTCACCGCGTCGAGCCTCTTCGCGAGGGCCACGGCATCGTCGTGCGCCCGGTCCTGCTTGGCCTTCGAGCTCGCCCGCTCCTGCGCGACGCGCTTCAGTTCGCCGGCGCTCGCCTCGATGGCCAGGCCTTTCGGCAGCAGGAAGTTCTGGGCGTAGCCGTCGGCGACCTCTTTCACGTCGCCCGGGCGGCCAAGCCCGCGGACCTCCTGCTTCAGGACGACGCGCATGCTGTCTGTGGCTACGCGGTCGGGACGGTCGGTGACTCGGGCAGAGCGTTCTCCTGCTCGGACTTGCGGAGCTCCATCTCCCAGGCCAGCACCGACGCCGCGACGGCGAGGACGCCCATCACCGTCAGCGCGCCGATGATCGCAAGGATCGCCTCGATGACCCCGAAGAATCCGCCATTGCTATCGCGGTCGCTCATCTAGATCGCCCCCCTTTTGATGGAGTCCAATCTACCGTCCGGCATGCTCCTCCGCTGAGCAACTTCCGCGCCCCCGGACGTCTCACGCGCCGTGGACCTCGCCCTCGGGGAAGTGCTTCCGGAGGGCGGCCACCGCGGCGCTCACCCCGGCGTCGTGGTCCGGTGCCCAGAACGTCACCTGGTAACGCGCCTTGCCATTCGTCACGCGGCGGAGCTCGACGCCCGGAGCGGGATCTCGGGCGATCGCGCTCACCGAGGCAATGGCGCCCTTCACGTCGTCGATCGACAGCTCACCTTCCGCGCCGAGCGTGAGGAAGACAACGCCGCGGCGCAACGGGAAACGCGTCAGGTTCACGACCGGCTTCGTCATGAAATCGCCGTTCGGCACGATGACCTGGCGCCCGTCGGCGGTGCGGAGCTGGGTCGTGCGGAACGAGATCTCCTCCACCAGGCCGGTGTAGCCGGACACGTCGATGGAGTCGCCGATCCGGAACGGCCGCTCGACCAAGACCCACACGCCCGCGAAGAAGTTCCGGAGGATGTCCTGAAGCGAGAGCCCGATGACGATCCCCACCACGCTGAACGAGGTGAGGATCCAGCCGAACGCCCCCTGGGTGTAGATCGCGAGCACGACGAGGACGCCGAGCACGATCACCCCGAGCTGGGCGAGGTTGCCGAGCAAGATCGTCGCGTTCGCCTGGGCCCGGTGCCGGGTGAGCCGCCGCATCGTGATCGTCCGGACCGCCCGGGCGAGCACGAGCGCGATGACCACGACCACGGCCGCCCAGAGGGTCCGGATCGTGTAGTCGACGAGGGTGTCGCGGAGGGCCGCTGGGTCCATTCCGGCCGGATGCTAGGGTCGTTCTTGACAAACGAACATCCGTTCGGTTACCGTCCGGGCGATGACCAAGCAGGACCAGCAACGCGCCGAGCGGATCCTCGACTACATCCGGGAGACGATCGACGAGCGGGGCTACCCGCCAAGCGTCCGCGAGATCGCCGAGGCCGTGGGCCTCGCCTCCACGTCCGCCGTCCACCACCACCTCACCAAGCTCGAGAAAGACGGGCGGCTTCAGAAGGAGGCGACGCGGTCGCGCGCGCTCACCCTCCCCGGCAGCCACGGCGCCAAGGTCGTGAACGCGCCGATCGTCGGCGAGATCGCGGCCGGACAGCCAATCGAGGCGTACGAGGACCGGACCGAGACGATGGCCTTGCCGGCCGAGCTCGCCCCGAAGCACGACACCTTCGTCCTGCGCGTGCGCGGCAAGTCGATGATCGAAGACCACA
>DASUSA010000352.1:0-7572 GCA_036375335.1 Candidatus Limnocylindria bacterium | reverse complement strand
AGCGTCTCCGCCCGCGTCGCGCGGCCGCGAACGCCATACGCGCCGAGCAGCAGGTTGTCCTCGACGGTCATGTTCGGCCAAAGGTGCCGGCCCTCGGGGACCTGGATGACCCCGAGCTCGACGATCCGGTGCGGCGACAGGCCGCTGATCCGTTCGCCCCGCAGCAGGACCTCGCCCTCGAGGGCGGGCAGGAGACCGGAGATGACCCGCAGCGAGGTCGTCTTCCCGGCACCGTTGCTGCCGAGGAGCGTGGCGACGTGGCCCTGCTCCACGGAAAAGCTCACGTCCCACAGCGCCTGCACGTCGCCGTACGCGGCGGCGATGTTTCGGAGCTCCAAGATCGGGGCCACTACGACGCCACCGCGCGCTCGCCGAGATAGGCCTTGATGACCGCAGGATCGTTCGCGATCTCGGCCGGCCGGCCGAGCGCGATGCGCCGGCCGAGGTCCATGACCATGATCCGGTCGGAGAGCGACATGATCGCCTTCATCACGTGCTCGACCATCACGACCGTCACACCCGCATCGCGGATCTCGCGAATGAGCTCGATCATCCGCGCGCTCTCGGTCGGGTTGAGGCCGGCTGCGACCTCGTCGAGGAGCAGCACGTCGGGCCGCGTCGCGAGCGCGCGAGCGACCTCGAGCCGCTTGCGCCGCGCGAGGGTGAGCGAGCGCCCGAGCGTCTCGGCATGTGGCGCCAGCTGCATCCGCTCGAGGATCCGGTCGGCCTCCGCGCGCGCGGCCGCGCCGCGGAGCCCAGATCGGCCGTACTCCACCCCGACCAGCACGTTCTTGCGCACCGTCATTTCCGCGAACGGTCGAACGATCTGGTGCGTGGTGGCAACGCCGAGGGCATTGACCGCGTGCGCCGCTCGGCCGCCGATCTCCTGCCCGCTGAGCGTGATCGATCCGGCGCTCGGGCGGTAGACGCCGGACAGCAATCGGAACAGCGTCGTCTTCCCCGCGCCGTTCGGGCCGATGAGCCCGAAGATCTCGCCCGCGTTGATCTCGAAGTCGACCGCGTTGACGGCCACGAGGCCGCCGAACCGCCGGGTGACGCCGGTGCCGCGGAGGATCGCCCGATCGGCGCTCACGTCTCGCCGCCGCGCGGGAGGATGAGCTTGCGGCCCACGACGCCGAGCCGCGACACCAGTCCGGCGATCCCGAGCGGCTCGAACATCACGATGACCACGAGCAGGACGCCATAGATGAGCGTCGGGACGAATGGGTTGCGCACGAGCGAGGTGATCTCGTCCTGGACGTAGGCGTAGAGGATCGCGCCGAACAGCGGGCCCCAGATCGTGCCGATTCCCCCGACCACGGGCATGAGCACGATCGCGATCGAGATGTTGAAGCTGAACATCGTCGACGGATCGAGGAACTGCTGGCGCGCGGCGTACAGCGACCCGGCCGCGCCGCAGAACACCGCGGAGACCGCCAGCGCGACGATCTGAAGTCGCGCGGTCGGGACGCCGGCGGTCTCGGCGGCGTCGCGGTCCATGTTGATCGCGAAGAGCCCGAGCCCGAACCGGCCGGCCCGGATGGCGATGGTCGTGATCATGGTCAAGGCGAACACGACCACGGTCGCGTAGTGGATGACCACCGGGTCGTAGTTCGGGAGCGTGAGACCGGTGACGCCATGGGTGAGCTTGATCCCGAGGATGTCATCGACGTTGACGGCCAGCAGCCGGGTCGCCTCGCCCACGCCGATCGTGGCGATCGCGAAGTACGGGCCCCGGAGCCGAAGGGTCGGGGCGCCGACGAGCACCGCGTACCCTGCCGCGACGAGCGCGGCGACGGGCATCGTGAGGAGCGGATCCCAGTGCGCGCTGAACCAGAGCACCCCGGTCGTGTACGCGCCCATCCCGAGGAACGCCGAGTGGCCGAACGAGATCTGGCCGGCGTACCCGCCGATGATGTTCCAGGCCGCCGCGAGGATCCCGAACCACAGCACGTAGAAGGCGAGCCGCTGAGCGTTGAACGACCGCGGGTCCACGATCGGGATCACCGCGACGATCGCGCACAGGACGAGGACCGCCGCGACGTGCGCCCAGCTCGACCGCGCCAGCAGGGTCGCGCGTTGCCGAAGCGTCACGCGACGCGCCGGCGACGCAGCAGCGCGGCCAGTCCGCCGGGCATCACGACCAGCACGACGACCAGCACGACGAAGGACACCAGGTTCTCGAGCGCCGGCTTCGACAGCGTGACGGTCAGGTTCTCGGCCAGCGCGAGCAGGAACGAGGCGAGGGCGACGCCGACGATCGACTCGAGGCCGCCGAGCACGATGATCGTGAAGCTCTTCAGCTGGAGGACCCGGCCGAAGTCCGGGTCGAACGAGAACACCAGCGTGAGCAGGGCACCGGCCGTGGCCGCGAGCGACGTCCCGAGGCCGAACGCGAGCATGCCGACCCGCTTGGTGTCGATGCCCACGAGCGCGCAGGCGTCGCGGTCCTGAGCAAGCGCGCGGATCGCGCGCCCGAGGAAGCTGCGCCGCAGGAAGAGCTCGAGCCCGACGAGGATGACGACGCCGGCGATGAACACCGCGAGCCTGGTCATCGAGACGATCACCCCGCCAACGTCGAAGGTCGTGCGAACGTAGGCCGGGACCACGCCACGAGTGTCGCCGCCGAAGATGATGTACGCGGCCGACTCCATGACCAGCCACACCCCGAACAGGAGGAGGAGCGAGACGATCGGCGGCTGACCGGAGACGCGCCGGACAAGCAGGACTTCGATGAGCGCGCCGAGGGCGAAGCCGAGCGGCGCGACGATGATGACGCTCGCGATCGGGTCGAGCCCGAACGATTGCCACAGGACCCAGGTGGTGAACGCGCCGAGCATCATCGTCCCGGCGTTCGCGAGGTTGATGATCTTCATGACCCCGTAGATGAGGGCGAGCCCGTACGACGCGCTTGCGTACAGGCCCGCCACCATCAGCGCGCTGACCAGCGCCTCGATCAGGCGCACGTTGCCGCTACTTCGACTTCGTTATTTCGATGGAACCGGCACGATCGCCGCGCCCGTCGCCTGATCCTTCGGCCAGATGAGGATCGTCTTGCCGCCGGGCAGGTTCTGGGTCATGACGTAGCTGTTCGTCGCCTGGCCGGTCTTGTCGAACTTGATCGAGCCACCGGGGAAGATCGACTTGTCCCAGGTCGTGTCAGACAGCGTCTGGCGGACCTTGTCCTTGTCCACCGTGCCGGCCTTCTCGAGCGCGGCGTAGAGGATCCGGGCGGTCTCCCATCCGGACGCGGCGTACCACTCGGGCGAGTCCTTCGTGTTCGCCTTCCACATGTCGACCCACGCCTTGACCGCGTCGCCAGGCTGCTGCTGGTCGAACCACACGGCCGAGGTGATGTAGTCCGTCGCCGCGCCGAGCTGGTCCTTCGCCGACTGGTCCGGGCCACGGGCGCCGTAGGTGATGTACAGGTGGTGCATCCCGAGCTGCGCGTACTGGCGCTGCATCGTGATGAAGTCGGGCAGGTGGGCGTCGGCCATGAACGCGTCGGCGCCGGCGTCTTTCACCTTCTGGAGGAGCGAGGTGAAGTCCTTGCCGTTCAGGTCGAACGGCTCGTTGAGCACGATCTTGAATCTCGACGCATCGCCGTCCTTCAGGCCGTCCGAGAACTCCTTTCCGTGGGACGAGTTCTCGTAGACGATCGCCATCTTGAGCGGCTTCGGCAGCTTGCCGGCGTCCTGCTGCGCGCTCATGAAGTCGAGCTGGGTGTGGGCGAGACCCTGGATCGTCGCGAGGAGCCCGAAGGCCCAGGTGTTGTCGACGTAGCTCGCGGCCGAGGCGCCGCCACCGTTCACGTACGGGATCTTGTACCGGTTGGCGACCTTGATCTCCTGGGTCACGAGGGCGGTGTTGTACCCGCCGAGCAGGAAGTCGACGTTGTCCTGGGTGATGAGCTTCTCGTAGAGCTGCGCACTCGTCGCGCCGTCGTCCTTGTTGTCCTCGATCCGGAGGTCCAGCTTGACCTTCTTGCCCGCGATGGTCAGGCCACCCTTGTCGTTGACCTGCTTCGTGTAGAGGACGTACGCGTCGTTGATGTACTGACCGGTCTTCGCGTCCGCCCCGGAGAGCGGCAGCACCGCGCCGATCTTGAGGGTGTCCGGGATGTTCGCGGCCGCGTTGGACGTCGGCGCGCCGGATCCGGAGGCCCCTCCGCCGGTGCCACCGCCGCCGCACGCCGCGACCACGAAGGCCGCGACGAGCGCGATCGCAGAGAGCTTCCGCATGTTCATCCTCCCGCCCGCGTGCCGCGGAACGGCGAGATTATGCGCCCGGTCCCGCCAGGCGCTACGCGCATTGCCCCCAGTGAAAGACCGCCCCGCCAGCCGAGATCCGCCACACACCCGCCCGGCCGCCGTCCGAGCCGACGACCCAGAGCTCGGTGCCGCGGGTGAACAGGGCGCGGAGGGTGCAGGTCGCGCCGAGATCGACGCGCGAGAAGACCGGGGCTGCCGCGGTCCCGGAGAACCGGAGCAGTGTGCCGCCGTCGCCGGCGAGGAACGTCCCATCGCCCATCCGCAGCGCCGCGTGGAAGCCGACGTGAACCGGGGGCACGACGCTCTTCCACGCGCCATCCCACACGAGCACGGTCCCGTCATCGCCGACGACGACGGCGTCGTCGACCGCGCGCGCGGCGATCGCCCGCAACGTTGCGGCGCCACCGGTCGCCACCGGGCGCCAGCCGGCGGACTCGAGGCGATACGTCACGCCCGCAGCGCCGACCGCCCAGGCCGAGGTCGGACCGAACGCCGCGATGGCGTAGAGATCCTCGTCGATGCCGCCCGCGTACACGCCCCAGCCGTTCGCGTCCTGGCGCTCGACCGTGCCCATCTTGCCGACCACGAGCATTCCATCGGCGAGCGGAGCAAGGCCGAGGAAGTCCGCGAACTGGACGGTGTCGGATCGGATCGTCTGGAGTCGATCGTCGATCGTGATGACCCGGCCGCCACCGCCGACGGCCGTCAGCACGTCGCCCTGGCACAACGTCGCCGACAGCGAGCGCGCCGTCGCATCGATGAGCTGCCAGCGGTCGAAGACGAACCGGCCGATGCCGCCGCCGTCGGACACGACGTACACGGCATCGCCCGCCGCGCATCCGGCGGACAACGGCTGGGTGAAGACGAGCGGTCCGGTGTCGGGAGGCTCGGTCGGGGAGATCCGGACGAACGGCGTGGGGGTCGGGGACGGCGAGGGCGCGGGTGGCCGCGCGAGCCGCGAGATGCCGACGCCGCCGAGGATGGCCACCGCCACGAGCGCGACAGAGACGCCGACGGCGATGAGGAGCGACTGGTCGGACGGACGCCGTGGCCGCTCCGGAGGTGGATCCCCCGTCACGCCATCGCTTCGAGCCGCTTGATGCGCTCCTCGATCGGTGGATGGGTGTCGAACAGGCCGTCGAACTGGAAGGGGTGATCCTTCAGCGGGTTCGCGATATAGAGCGATGCGGTCGCCTTGTTCGCCACGCTCAGCACGTGCTGATCCGCGGCGATCTTCCGCAGGGCGCTCGCGAGGCCCTCTGGGTAGCGCGTCAGGAAGGCGCCCGACGCGTCGGCCAGATACTCGCGCTGCCGGGAGACCGCGAGCTGGATGAGCGTCGCGATGATCGGCGTCAGGATCGCGAGCACGAGGCCGACGAGCAGGAGGATCCCACCCCCGCCGCTGTTGTTCCGGTCGCGGGAGCGCCCGCCCCACCACATCGACCGGAGCAGCCAGTCGGACAAGAGCGCGACCGTCCCGACGAGGACGGTCACCAGCAGCATCACGCGGATGTCACGATTGCCCACGTGGGAGAGCTCGTGGGCGATGACCCCTTCGAGCTCCGACCGATCCATCGTGTCGAGCAGGCCCCGCGTCACCGCCACAGATGCGTGGTTCGGGTCGCGCCCAGTGGCGAACGCATTGGGCGCCGGATCCTCGATGAGGTAGAGCTTCGGCGTCGGGATGCCAAGGCCGAGGGCGAGCGTCTCGACGACGTCGCGGAGCACCTTCTCCTGACCCTCGGGAACCTCCTGTGCGCGGCTCTGGGCGAGCACGAGCTTGTCGCCTGCGAAGTACGAGAACAGCGACGAGCCCGCCGAGAACGCGATGGCGACCGGGATGAACACGACCCCGGAGCTCGTGCTTCCACCGAAGATGTCGCCGAACACGAACGCGATCGCGACCACGATCAGCGTGAAGAAGAAGATGAGCAGCACCGTGCGCCAGCGGTTCTGGGCCTGCGCCTCGTACATCGAGACGCGCGGGACGAAGCTTTGGCCGCCTGGCTGGGCCATCCCGCTAGGTGAACTTCACCTGCGGGACCTCACGGTCCGTCTGGTCCGCGAGCTCGAAGTACTGCTCCGGCTTGAAGCCGAACGTCCCGGCCAGGATGTTCGTCGGGAAGGTCTGAAGCGCAGTGTTGTAGTCACGGACGTTGCCGTTGTAGAACCGCCGGGCGAAGGCGATCTTGTCCTCCGTCGCGGTCAGGTTCTCGGACAGGTCCTTGAACTCCTGGACCGCCTGCAGCTGGGGGTAGTTCTCGGCCACCGCGAACAGCGACCGCAGCGCCCCGGTGAGGACGTTCTCGGCCTGGGCCATCTGCTGCGGCGAGCCGGAGGCTCCGGCCGCGACGGCTTGGGCCCGCGCGTTCGTGACCGCCTCGAAGGTACCGCGCTCGTGGGCCGCGTACCCCTTCACGGTCTCGATGAGGTTCGGGATGAGGTCGTGACGCCGCTTCAGCTGGATGTCGATGTCCGACCAGGCCTCTTTCACCCGCTGCCGCAGCGTGACCAGGCGGTTGTACGTGGTGACGAGGAACAGGACGAGGATGACGACGATGACGATGAGGACGATGGAAATGTCCAACAGGCCCTCCCCTTCGCGCCACTACATGATGCCAGACGGCCGCGGCTGGGCTGCTAGGCGGCGAGGTCCTTCACCGCGGCGACGATCGCCGCGGCGTCGATCCCGGCCGCCGCGAGCAGCTCGGCCGGCTTTCCCGATCCAGGCATCTTTCGCGGCGCCAGATGGACGAACCGCACGAGCTCGCCGCTCACGTCGGCTGCCGCGAGCGCGGCGAGCACCGCGTCGCCGATCCCGCCCTCCGGCCAGTGGTCCTCGACCACGATGAGCAGGCCGCCGGTGGTCTGGACCGCGTCGACCAGGGCATCCGAATCGATGGGCTTCACCGAGTACGCGTCGATCACCCGCACCTTCACCTGGTCCTTCAGCTGATCGGCCGCCTTGACGGCCTCGTGCACGGTGATGCCCGCCGCGATCACCGCGACCGCGTCGTCCGGCTCACCGCCGCGCACGATGCGCGAGCCGCCGATCTGGAACTCGTCGAGCCGGTCGGTGTAGAGGATCGGCGTCTTCTCGCGGGTCGTGCGAAGGTAGCTGATCCCCTTGAGGTCGGCCATGAGCGCGACCAGCCGCGCGGTCTGATTCGCGTCGCAGGGATAGAGGACGGTGCTGCCGAAGACCGCGCGCATCATCGCAAGGTCCTCGAGCGCCATCTGCGATGGGCCATCCTCGCCGATCGACACGCCGGCATGCGATCCGCAGAGCCGGATGTTCGCC
>DASUSA010000351.1:0-7222 GCA_036375335.1 Candidatus Limnocylindria bacterium | reverse complement strand
GGTGTCTCCGGTGGGGTGGACAGCGCGGTCGTCGCGGCGCTCGCCGCGGAGGCGCTCGGACCGGAGAACGTGCTCGGCCTCTTTACACCGTATCGCACGACGGCCGGCCGCTCGAAGGCCGACGCCGAGGACGTGGCCCGTACCTTCGGCATCCGGCTCGAAGAGGTTCCCATCACCGTGCAGGTCGATGCCTACTTCGCCGGCATGACGAAGGTCGACAAGATCCGGCTGGGGAACAAGATGGCCCGCGAGCGCAAGAGCATCGAGTACGACCGCTCGTGGCCGGACGGCCTGGTGCTCGGCACGTCGAACAAGACCGAGCTCCTGCTCGGCTACGGCACGCAGTTCGGTGACCTCGCCTGCGCACTGAACCCGGTGGGCGATCTGTACAAGACGCAGCTCCGCGAGCTTGCGGCGCACCTCCGCGTGCCGACGAGCGTGCGCTCCAAGCCGCCGAGCGCGGATCTGTGGGCGGGCCAGACCGACGAGGGAGAGCTCGGCTTCACGTACGAGGAGGCGGACGTCCTCCTCTACCACCTGGTCGATCGTCGGGTGCGGCCGGCCGATCTCGTGGCGGCGGGCTTCGACGCGGCGCTCCTGGGGAAGATCCGCGAGCGGATCCGGCGCAATCACTTCAAGCGGGTCATGCCGCTTATCGCGAAGCTGAGTCTCCGGACGGTCGGCCACGACTTCCTCTACCCGCGCGACTGGGAAGCCGACTGAGCCCGACGGCCCTGGGTTACACGTTCGCGATCGCCGCCGCCGCGTTCTACGCGGTCGGTGGCGTCGTGGCGAAGCGCGCGTTCGACCTCGGCGTCCCTCCGGAAACCCTCGCGGAGTTCAGGATCATCTTCGCGTTCGTCGTGTTCATCGCCCTCACGCTCGCGCTGCGGCGGCGCGACCTCGCGACCTTCAGGCGCGCCGACCTCCCCTGGCTCCTGCTGTTCGGGCTGCTCGGCGTGATGGCCGTCCAGCTCGTCTACTACCAGGCGATCCAGCGAATCCCGATCGGCGTCGCCCTGGTCATCGAGTACACCGCGCCGCTGCTCATCCTCGGCTACTGGCGGGCGCGCGGGCGGCACGTCGGGCTGGGCCTATGGCTCGCCGGGATCCTCACGCTCGTCGGCTGCTACTTCGTCGTCGGCGCGTATGACGCCCAGCTGCGCCAGGTGAACACGATCGGCGCGCTGCTCGCGACAGTCGACGCCATCATCCTGGCCGGGTACTTCCTCCTCGCCGAGCGGCTCGTGCACCGATACTCGAGCTGGGCCCTGCTCTGCGCGGGCTTCGGCACGGCGGCGCTCGCCTGGTGCGTAGTGCGGCCACCGTGGACGCTGCCGTGGTCCGACTTGGGCGGAGAGCTCGGCCTCGACGTGCTCGGTGTCGTGGTCATCGCGACGGTCGTCCCGTACCTCTTCAGCGTTGGAGCGGTGCGGCTCATCCCCGCCGCGCGGGTCGGGCTCGCCTCGACCGCCGAGCCCGTGATCGCGGCGATCGCGGCGTGGCTGCTGATCGGTGAGTCGCTGCAGCCGCTGCAGGTGTTCGGCGGCGTCATCGTGGTCGTCGGGATCCTCATCGCCCAATCGGTGCGCGTGACGCGCGAGGGCGTGTAGCTAGATGACCATCCGGACCACCGTGCGCACGAGCTCGGTGGTGAAGCCGTACACAAGGTGCGATGACAGCGCGTAGGCGTGCTTCGACGGCGGCGTCTGCTCGGGCGACTTCCCGAGTCCCTTCGCCGGCACCGCCATGTTGTCGGCGGTCCACCAGACGATCGTCCCCATGAGCAGTCCGTTGAACATCCGCGCGGGCGGGAGGATCTCGGCGACGAATCCATAGATCGCGCCGATGGTCGCGCCGGTCGAGTAGTGGACGGCGTCGCCGGCCGCCGCCTTGTATTCGACGGGGACCTCGGTGTCGAGCGTCTTCTTGGAGATGCGGTTGGCGGCCTTCTGGGTCGCCGGCTCATCGCTCTGTTCGACGGTGTCCTTGGCGGCATGCGCTTGGCGCTTGGGCGCGAGTCGCTGCTCCGCGCCGTTCCACCAGGCCTGAAAGAGCTCCATGGTGTAGGCACCAGCCGCGCCGCCGACAGCGCCTGCGACCGCGCCCTTGATCGGGTCCATGCCGAGTCTCTCTGCAGGAATCCTGCCGCCCGCCATGCTTACGGCCAGTGGGGACCCTGTACCTGGTCGCGACGCCGATCGGCAATCTCGAGGACGTGTCACCCCGGGCGCTGAAGGTGCTCCAGGAGGTCCACATGGTGGCCTGCGAGGACACCCGGCACACCCAGATCCTGCTGCGCCGTTACGAGATCAGGGCGAAGCACCTCACCCCGTACAACGAGTTCAACCACAAGCGGCAGGTCGGTGTCCTGGTCGGCCAGCTGGACCGAGGATGGGATGTAGCGCTCGTGTCGGATGCGGGTACGCCGGCGCTGTCCGATCCCGGCGAGGCGCTCGTCGCCGCAGCGATCGCCGCGGGTCACACCATCACGCCGATCCCCGGCGCGAACGCGGCCATCGCCGCGCTCGTCGCCTCGGGGCTCCCGACCCGCGCGTTCACGTTCCTCGGCTTCCTTCCGAAGAAGACCGGGCAGCGGCAGAAGCTCATCGGCGCGCTGCTCGCGGAGGGCCGCACGATCGTCGCGTACGAGAGCCCTTACCGCACCGGCGACCTGCTCGCCGATGTCGCGGCTCTCTCGCCGGACGCCCGCGTCGTCGTCGCGCGCGAGCTGACGAAGCTGCACGAGACGTTCGTCCGCGGTACGGCGAGCGATCTTGCCGCTCGGTATGCTTCCGAGCGTCCCAAAGGGGAGGTCACGGTGGTCATCGCACCGGCGGACCGGGACGCAAGGGGAGCCGATGCCGCCGAGAGCGACGCGTGATCAGGTCGACGTCTTCGTCGAGATCCCCCGCGGCTCGCGGGCGAAGTACGAGCTCGACAAGAAGAGCGGCTACATTCGCCTGGATCGCGTCCTCCACTCATCCGTCCACTATCCGACCGACTACGGATTCGTGATGGACACGCTCGGCAACGACGGGGATCCCCTCGATGCCGTCGTCATCGTGGAAGAGCCGACGTTTCCCGGATGCGTGATGCCGGTGCGACCGATCGGCACGCTGTTCATGACCGACGCCAAGGGCGAGGACGAGAAGATCCTCGCCGTGCCGGTCGGCGACCCGCGGTTCGATGAGATCAGGACCCTCAGGGATCTCGCGCCGCATTGGAAGAAGGAGATCGAGACCTTCTTCGCGACGTACAAGTCCCTCGAGTCCGACGACACCGAGGTGCGTGGCTGGCACGACCAGAAGACGGCATGGCGCGTGATCGACGCGGCACGCAAGCGCGGGAAGACCACGTGAAGCGGGACTACCGCAAGTGGCACAGCCCGGCGCTCGAACGCGACATGGAGCTGCTCGTCTTCGGCGAGCGAGGCACGCCCGTCGTGGTCTTCCCGACCTCTATGGGCCGGTTCTACCAGTGGGAGGACTTCGGGATGATCGGGCACCTCCGTCCGCGCATCGCCGAGGGGCTCATGCAGCTCTGGTGTGTCGATAGCGTCGACAGCGAGTCCTTCTACAACAAACAGGCCCCGGCGCTGGAGCGCGCGCGGCGGCACCTCGCATACGACCGGTACCTGACGGAAGAGGTCGTGGCGGCGATCCGGCACGACAACACCGATCCCTCCCTGGAGCTCCTCGGGGCGTCGTTCGGCGCGTTCCACGCCGTGACGCTCGCGACGCGGCACCCCGGGATCGCGAGCCGGACGATCGGACTGTCCGGCGCGTACGACGCGTCGCGGTGGCTCGACGGCATGCGCGAGCAGGACGCGTACTTCGCGAATCCGCTCGCCTTCCTGCCCGGCCTCGCCGACGAGCGGCTCCTGCAGCCGCTCCGCCAGACGGAGTTCGTCATCGCGACCGGCGCGGACGATCCGAACGTGGCCGGGTCTCGCCAGGTCGTGGCGACCCTGCAGGAGAAGGGCGTGCCCGCGACGCTGCACCTGTGGAACGGCTGGGCCCATGACTGGCCGTTCTGGAAAGAGATGGTGGATACGTTCCTATGACACCGAAGGTCGTCGGCCTGCTGGTCGGTCGCGAGAACACCTTCCCACAGCCGTTCATCGACACCGTGAACCGCAAGGGCGAAGCCAAGGGCGTGCGTGCGGAGATGGCCGTGCTCGGCGGCGCGAAGGAGCTGGAGGAGCCGAAGTACGCGGTGATCGTGGACCGCATCAGCCACGAGGTGCCCTACTACCGGGCGCATCTCAAGAGCATGGCGCTGCTGGGCACCGCGGTCGTGAACGATCCGTTCTGGTGGGAGGCCGACGAGAAGTTCTTCGAGTGCACGCTCGCGCGCAAGCTCGGCGTGGCGGTGCCGAAGACGGTCGTGCTGCCGAACAAGTCGTACATCCCGGACATCAACGAAGGATCGCTCCGGAACCTCCAGTACCCGATCGATTGGGACGGCATCGTCGCCTACACCGGCCTCCCCGCGATCCTCAAGCCGAACACCGGTGGCGGCTGGAAGGACGTCTACAAGGTCGACACGATGGAGCAGCTGCTGTGGGCGTACGACCAGACCGGCACGTCCACGTTCGGCCAGCGGCCGAAGACGATGATCCTCCAGGAGTTCATCCACTGGGACGACTACATCCGGTGCATCTGCATCGGCCGGAAGCACATCAACCCGATCCGCTACGACCCGACGGCGCCGTTCCACGAGCGTTATGTCGTCGACAAGCCCGTCGAAGGGCAGGTCCGCGAGCGCGCGATCCACGACGCGATCGCCCTCACCGACGCGCTCGGCTACGACATGGACACGGTCGAGTTCGCGGTCCGTGACGGGATCCTGTACGCCATCGACTTCCTGAACCCGGCGCCCGACTTCGACTCGTTCTCGATCAAGGGCGCGAACTTCGACTGGGTGCTCGAGCACATGAGCGACCTGGTCATCGATTACGCGACCGGCGTCGAGCAGCCGCCGTGGCGCAAGGATCACCGGTGGTCGCACCACATCCGCTGATCGAGTACCACGAGCTGCTCGAGGACGTGGACCTCGCGGCGGAGAGCGCCGTGGCCCTGTCCGACGGGCAGCGCGCGCGCCGTCTCGTGTTCGGGGACCGGCCTCTCTGCGTCGCGCTGCGGCCCAACCTCATCTCGCGCTGGCAGTACGACGCCATCACGGCGGCGTCCGAGACGCTCTACGCCGCCTTCGACCGGCTGGAGCAGGCGATCCTCGCGGACGACGATCTTCGGCTCGAGCTCGATCTCGATCCGCGTGAAGCCGAGCTGGCGCTCGCCGATCCGGGCTTCCGCGCATCGTCGCCGTCCGCCCGGCTGGATGGGTTCGTCGGCGACGACGGCGTGATCCGGTTCGTCGAGTACAACGCCGAGTCCCCGGCGGGCATGGCGTACAACGACGAGCTCTCGGCGGTCTTCGCGACGCTGCCGGTCATGAAGCTGTTCAAGAAGCGGCACAAGCTCGGCGCGTTCCCGGTCCGGGGCAAGCAGCTCGGCGTGCTCCGCCGCGCGCATCGGGCGCGCGGCGAGCTCAAGACGGTCGCGATCGTTGACTGGCGCGGCCTGCCCACGCTCACCGAGTTCGAGATGTTCGCCCGGTACTTCGCAGAGCAGGGGCTTAAGGCGGTCATCTGTGCGCCCGAGGACCTCACCTACGCGCGGAAGGCCCTCCGCGCGAACGGCACGAAGATCGATGTCGTGTACCGGCGCGTGCTCACGAGCGAGCTCCTGGCTAAGCCCGACGTCGCCAAGCCGCTCGTGCAGGCGTACCTGGATGGCGCCGTCACCGTGGTGAACAGCTTCCGCGCGAAGCTGCTCCATAAGAAGATGAGCCTCGCGCTCCTCTCGGACGATCGCTACGCGAAGCTGTACACGCCCGAGCAGCGGAAGGCGATCGCGACCCACATCCCCTGGACCCGCAAGATGCGCGAGGGCCACACCACCTACCGCGGGAAGACCGTGGATCTGGTCGACCATGTGACCCGGTGGAAGGACCGCCTCGTCCTCAAGCCGAACGACGAGTACGGCGGCAAGGGCGTGATCCTGGGGTGGACCGTGGAGCAGCACGAGTGGGAGCAGACGGTCCTCGCCGGCCTCACCGCCTCGTACGTCGTCCAGGAGAAGGTCTCCGTACCGCGCTATCCCTTCCCGGTGCTCCTCGACCGGATCCACTACCTCGACCTCGCGATCGATCACGACCCATATCTCTTCTGGGGCTCGGTGAGCGGTTGCCTGACCCGGTTGTCGTCGAGCGCGCTGCTCAACGTGACCGCCGGCGCGGGCAGCGTTGTGCCCACCTATATCGTCGACTCCTGATGACCAAGAACGGCGGCGACGTCCAGCGGCTGACCATCGGCATCGAGGAGGAGTTCCAGATCGTCGACGCCGAGGGCCAGCTCAAGAGCCACGGCGAGACCCTCATCGGCGCCGCTCGTCCGTACCTGGAGGAGCGCGTGAAGCCCGAGATGATGCAGTCGGTCGTGGAGATCGGGACCCGCATCTGCGCCGACGTCGGCGAAGCACGTAGGGAGATCACCAACGCGCGCGGGACCCTCGCGACCCTGCTCAAGCGGGACGGCCTGCGGCTCGTCTCGGCCGGAACCCATCCGTTCTCCCACTGGCAGGAGCAGCTCGTCACGGAGCACGAGCGGTACAAGGTCCTCGAGGAGGAGCTGCAGGACGTCATCCGCGAGCTCCTGATCTTCGGGCTGCACGTGCACGTCGGCATTCCAGAGCGGGAGCAGCGCATCGAGGTGATGAACGAGGCGCGGTACTTCCTGCCGCACCTCCTTGCGATCTCGACCTCGAGCCCGTTCTGGCTGACCCGCACCACCGGCCTCAAGTCCTATCGCCAGATCGTGTGGCAGCGCTTCCCGCGCACGGGCATCCCGCCCGAGTTCACGTCGTGGGACGAGTACGAGAACTACGTCGAGCTCCTGGTCCGGACGAAGTGCATTGACGACGGCAAGAAGATCTGGTGGGACCTGCGGCCGCACGCGTTCTACCCGACCATCGAGTTCCGCGTCATGGACGCCGCGACGCGGATCGACGAGACGCTGTGCATCGCCGGCCTCATCCAGGCGATCTGCGCGAAGCTCCTCGTGCTCCGCTCCCGGAACCTCGGGTTCCGCCGCTACATGCCCGGCCTGATCCAGGAGAACAAGTGGCGGGCCATGCGCGGCGGGATGGACGCGAACCTC
>DASUSA010000350.1:0-4338 GCA_036375335.1 Candidatus Limnocylindria bacterium | reverse complement strand
GCGGCCTCTCGGCTCGAGGCGCTGTCACCAGTGGTGCTTGTTCCCATCGGGCGGCTCGATCGTGCGACGTTGCGGGCCCTCGCTGTCGCGCGCGCGCTCTCTCCGGAAATCATCGCGCTGCACGTGTCGTCGGATCAGGCGGACGCGACCCGGTTCGAGGATCAGATCGCCAGGCTCGGAGATCCGGGCGTTCGCGGGGTCGTTATCGAGTCGCCGTATCGGGCGCTCGGGAACCCGCTCCTCGCCTACTTGGACACGCTCGATCGCGAGGATCCCGGCCGGCCGATCACGGTCGTCCTCTCCGAGTACGTCCCGGCGCACTGGTGGGAGTGGTTCCTGCACAACCAGCTCGCGTTGCGGCTGAAGCTCGCCCTTTTCTTCCGCCCGAACACGACCGTACTGGACGTCCCGTTCCGGTTCGACCGGGACTAGCGCGAGCGAGCTCGATCGCGCTCGAACCGCACCGAGTCGACCGGTTCCGTCCTGACCGAGGCGACGAGGCCGAACTCGGCGGCCACGGCCGTGGCGGTCTCCGCCAATAGCGAGGGCTCGAGACCGGTCGCCAAGACGTCGATCGTCGATGCCATGCTCGGCGCCATTCGGCTGAGGGTGCGGGCTGCGGCCCGCAGCCGCTCCACCGCCGGTGCCGGCGATGACATCACGTGCTGGTTCGATGCGGCCACGTCCTTGGTGTAGGGCCCGATTCCCAACAACGTGTCAACGCGCGCGCTCGTGCACGCAACAACCGCTCAACGACCGGCGGCGTCATCCTCGGCGGTGACGAAGCGATAGCCGACGCCGGGCTCGGTGACGAACAGCCTGCCCTGGGCGGGCTGCCGCTCGAGCTTCTTTCGCAAGCGCGCGACGTACACGTGCAGATAGTGACCTTCCGATCCGTAGTCGGGCCCCCACACGCGCTGTAGGAGCATCCGGTCCGTGAGGAGCTTGTTCGGAAACTCGATGAACGCGTGCAACAGCTCGTACTCGGTGGGCGTGAGGTGCACCTCGTCACCGCCGAGGCGCACGACTCGGCGCTCAAAGTCGACCTCGAGCGTCCCAGTGCGGAAGATGGCTGCCGCTCCGCTCGTGGGCTTCGCCGTATGGCGTAGGGCGACCCGGATCCGCGCGAGAAGCTCGTTCACGCTGAATGGCTTGGTGAGGTAATCGTCGGCACCGAGATCAAGCGCTTCAACCTTGTCGCGCTCACCCTCGCGGGCGGAGAGAACGATGATCGGGGTGGAAGCGGTCTCGCGGAGCGCCCGGATCAGGTCCTTTCCGTCCGCGCCGGGCAACCCGAGATCGAGGAGGACCAGGTCAGGCCGCGCCGCGCGATACGCGCTCAGTGCCGCCTCAACACTGCCTGCGACCTCCACGGTGAAATCGTGCCGTCGCAGGTTCGTCTCGACCGCGCGCACGATCGCGGGCTCGTCGTCGACCACCAGGATCCGCGCGCCCATCAGGAGGCTCGCCGGCCTGGGACGGCGGCCTCGGTGGGGAGCCTGAACGTCAGCTGCGCGCCGCCGCCGTCCCTGTTGCGCGCCGCGATCGTGCCTCCGTGAGCCTCGACGAGGCCCTTCGCTACCGCGAGGCCGAGGCCGACGCCCGACGGACCCTCGCGCCGCGCGCGGTAGAACGGCTCGAAGATCCGGCCGAGCGATTCCGCTGGGATGCCGGGACCGCGGTCGGCCACCTCCACCTCGATCTCGTCGCGGACCCGGCGCGCCGACACCTCGATCGTGGTCCCCTGCGGCGCGTACTTCGCTGCGTTCTCGACGAGGTTCGAAATCACCTGATCGATCTCGACGTAGTCGAGCGATACCGGCGGCAGGCTGTCGGGGATCGATACGGTCAGTGAATGGCCGGCGGTGCGATCGTGCAGCCGTCCGAGTACGTCCTCGACGAGCGCCGCGATGTCGTGGAGCGCGCGCTGCGGCCGCAGAACACCGGCCTCCATGCGTGAGAGGTCCAAAAGGTTCGCGACCATCCGGTCGAGGCGGTCGGCCTGCTGCTCGATGGACTCGGCGAACTCGGCCCGCTCGGTGTCCGTCCAGTCCACGTCGTTCTGGCCGAGGCTGCCCGCTGCGGCTTTGATGGATGCCAGGGGGGTCCGCAGGTCATGGGACACGGCACTGAGAAGCGCGGACTTCAGCTCGTTCGCCTGGCGCAGCACCTCGGCCGCGGTCGCTTCGCGCTGCAGGTCCGCGCGCTCCGCGAGCGCCGCCAGCTGCGTTGCGACCACGCTGAGGAATCGACTATCGCGCTCGCCGAAGGGACGCGTTCCTCTGCGACGGACGACCACGAGCTGGCCCACCGTGCGATCGGCGACCCGAACGGCAAGGACGTGACGGCGGCGCTCGTCGATGGTCGATTCGCCTCGCGATGGCGCAATGACGCGTAGCCAGCGGCCCGTGCGCCCGCGTTCGAGGGCGGTCGGCGCACGGCCGCCAGCGAGGATCTCCGCCGATGCGAGGTGGAGCGGGCGGGCCTGCGCGCGGCCCTCAGCGTCGCCTACCCCCACCGTGCGTTGACGACCCTCGACGCTGAGCTGGATGCCCACAGCCGAAAGGCCGAGCTCCGCGCGGATCCGCTCTGCGGCGGCAGCGAGCGCGGCATCGACGTCGGGGGCCGTAAGGAGGCGCAGGAGGTCGAAGAGCAGAACCGCCTCGTGCTCGCGCTGCGCGGCCTCATGCGCCCGGCGCCGCTGGTCAGCGGCGAGCTCGCCGGTGAACACCGCCGTGACGAGGAACAGCAGCAGTGAGACCCACTCTCCTGGGTCGGCGACAGTGAACGTGTGGAGCGGCTGGACGAAGAACCAGTCGAAGGTCAGGAAAGCGAGGATCGAGGCGAGCACCGCGGGCCCGCTGCCCAGCCGTGTGGCCACCGCGAGGACGACGACGAGATAGAGCATCGAGACGTTCGCGATCCGAAGGGCCCCCTCGACAACGCCGATGAGCACGCTCATCGCCGCGACGGCAGCGATCGCGGCGAGGTACCGGGGCCCGGCGATGCTGGCGCGGGCGACGAACTCGCGGATCATGTCGGGCTCGACCCGGTGATCGTCGCGCGCGACACCTTCATCGCCGGGGCGAGGCAAACGATCGATCCCATCCCGTTGGTGCTCCACCAGTCGCGCACCAGACGCTGCGGGCCAAGCAGGTCGATCCCGGCGAACAGGTCGAGCGCGCTCATCGTGTAGCGCACGTTCGCGAGCGCGCGGACGATCTTCCCGTTCTCGATGAGGAACGTGCCGTCGCGCGTGGTCCCGGTCATCGTCGCGCGCTTCGGGTCGGGCGTGTTTGTGTAATGGAAGCGCGTGATGAGGACACCGCGCGTCACGCTGCCGATGAGCTCGTCGCGCGTCGCGGTGCCGCCGGCCATCACGAGATTGCCGGCGTGCCCACCATGGCCGTAGCGGCGCGGATCGGCGGCGTGTCCGGTCGACTCGGTGCCAGCGCCCTTCGCGGACCAGCGGTCGTAGACCGGGCCTCTCGCGACGCCCTGCTCGACGAGCGCGACGCGCCGCTTCACAGTTCCCTCAGGATCGAACGGGATCGCCAGCTGTCTGGGGTGCAGCGCGTCGTCGTGGAGCGTGAAGCGGCTCCCGGTCACCGCGGTCCCGATCGCGTCGGACAGGAACGAGCGGCCTTCCCGCACCGATTGCCCCGAGAGCCCCGTGATCGACATGATCCGCAGGATCTCTGCGACCGCGTCCTCCTCGAAGACGGCCTCGTACTCTCCGGGCGCGAGCTGCACGCGCTCGGGGTCGAGCGCGCACTTCTCGATCGCTCGGGTCGCGATGCCCGCGGGATCGAGGTCGCTCGCGCGATGCGAGAGGTCATCGGCGTATCCGCTGCCGCCGTGGTCGCCAAGGACGAGGGCCCGCAGATACGCGACCGTCGCCGGCGCGTAGGCCGCGACGCCGTTCGTGTTGGCGACCGCGTCCTCGGTGAGGTCGATGCTGTGGGTGCCAGCAGCCCGGAAGCCGGCCGCGGCCACCGCGTCGCAGACGCGACCGATCGCCCGCGCCTGCAGCGCCGGCTCGAGGGCCGCACTGGCCTCGTCGAACGCGATCGGCTGCCGGTACCCGGCGGGCGCCGCGAGCCCCGGCCAGTCGGCGTTCGGCGTCTGCAGGCGGGCCAGCGCGGCCGCGCGCTCGAGCAGGCCGCGCAGATCCGCCGGGTCGAGGGAGTTCCCGGAGGTCGCGCCGACGGCCGACCCGACGATCGCGCGTGCGTGAACGTGGGTCTCGTCCGAGACGGCGTTTTGGTGGATCGACGAGTGGGAGTAGCGCGTGATCGCCGCGCGGCGCCGGTGGACCCAGAGGTCGGCTTCGTCGAG
>DASUSA010000349.1:0-18844 GCA_036375335.1 Candidatus Limnocylindria bacterium | reverse complement strand
CGGGCCATCCGTAGTTGTTCCCCGGCGAGAGCACGTTGATCTCGTCATTCGCCGTGGTCCCGGTCTCGATCTCGAAAACCGCGCTGCCATCGGGCGAGAACGTCAACCCCTGGGGATTGCGGTGGCCCATCGAGTAGGCGTAGGTCCGACTTCCGGCACCGGGAAGGACCGGGTTGTCGCCGGGCACGCTCCCATCAGAATTCATGCGCAGGACCTTTCCGTTCAGCGAGCTCGGGTCTTGCGCGAGGCGACCGTTCCCGTTCTCGCCCATCGTCGCCCAGAGCTTGCCATCGGGGCCAAAGGTGAGACGGCAACCGTCGTGGATCGCCGCGGCGAGCGGACCGTTGCGGAGCACGTAGCTGTCGAAGGCCATCGAGTCCGTGCCCACCCGATAGCGAAGGATCTGATTCCGCCATTCGCCGTTGTCCATGCGCGACGCGCACACGTAGAGGAATCCGTTCGTCGCGAAGCTCGGGTCGAGCGCGAGGCCCATGAGACCGGCCTCGCCCATCGCGTGGACATCGGGGACCGTCATGAAGCCGATCCGTTTCGCGTTCGGCTGCGCGCTCTCGAAAATCACGATGTTGCCCATGCGCTCGGTCATGAACATCCGGCCGTCCGGCGCGAAGGCGACGTCCCAGGGCACCGAGAGACCGGACTGGATGACGGTATCGACGAGGGTGGGTGCGCCAGCGAGACGCGTCACGTCGCCAGAGCTGGCGCGACCACTGGAGCAGGCCGCGAGCAACGTCGCGAGCAACAGCGCACGCCCGAGCGGGCGGATCCCACGCACCGAGGCGCATTGTGACACTCGACCTGCGACACTCGTCCCTCTTGAGAGTGATGACCCGACGATGAGGGAAGAGCCCCGGCGCATCGCCGATCGTCTCGAGGCCACACTGCGCATCCCGGACGGCGATCCACGGGGGATCGCCGTGGTCAGCCATCCGTTACCGACCCACGGCGGGACGATGCGCAACCCGCTCGTCGCCGGCATCGCCCGCGCGATCGCGAGTGCGGGCCTGTACGCGCTGCGGTTCAACTTCCGCGGCGTTGGCGAAAGCGCCGGACGGTGGACCGGCGGCCTCGCGGAAGTCGAGGACCTCGACCTCGCGATCGCCGACGCGCGCGCGTTGGGGTCGGGCATGCCGCTCGCGCTCTCCGGCTTCAGCTTCGGAGCGGTCACGACGCTCCGGTGGCTTGCGCAAGGTGGCCGGGTCGACGCGATCGGGCTCGCGGGCGTGCCGCTCCGGTCAGCGACGTTCCAGCCGGAGCAGCTCCCACCGGTGCCCGACGGCACGTTCATCGTGGCCGCGGAGCTCGATCAGTTCGGGACCGCGGCCGAGCTCCGCGCGGCGTATCCCCGCGCGCGGATCGTCGAGGTGACCGGCGTGGATCACTTCTTCGGCGCGAAGCGGAACGAGGTCGGCGTGCTGATCGCGGACCAGCTCGTGAAGGACCTGCGGCTAGACTGACACCTTCCATGACCGCTGAAACGACCGCTCCGACCGCGCCTTCCGGGGCCAAGAAGACCCGGAAACGCATCCTCACGGGCGATCGGCCAACGGCGAAGAGCTTCCACCTCGGTAACTACTACGGCACGCTCGAGAACCGCGTCCGCCATCAGGACGAGTACGACAGCTATTTCCTGATCGCCGACTATCACATGCTGACCACCCGGATGACCGATCTTGCGGAGATCGGACGGAACATCCGCGAGCTCGTCGTCGATTACCTTTCGGTCGGCATCGATCCGGACAAGACCACGATCTATCTCCAGTCGCTGATCCCCGAAGTGACCGAGCTGTTCCTGTACTTCTCGATGCTCGTGACCGTCCCCCGCGCCCAGCGGATCCCGACGCTCAAGGACCAGCTTCGGGATCACAGCCTCAAGGAGCCGACCTATGGCCTCCTCGGGTACCCGATCCTTCAGGCCGCGGACATCCTCATGGTGAAGGGCGACCTCGTGCCTGTCGGCCGCGACCAGGAGTCGCACGTCGAGCTCACCCGAGAGATCGCCCGGAAGTTCAACGAGCTCTTTGGCCCCGTGTTCCCGATCCCGGACGCGCTCATCCCGACGATGGGCATGCTTCCCGGCATCGACGGCGCGGGGAAGATGGGGAAGAGCCTCGGGAACGCGATCTTCCTCACGGACACCGCCGACACGGTCAAGCAGAAGGTCATGGGGATGTACACCGATCCGAAGCGCATCCGCGCGACGGATCCGGGAACGGTCGAAGGGAATCCGGTCTTCGCCCTGCACGACGCGTTCAATACGGACGGCGGCGAGGTGCAAGACCTGAAGGAGCGCTACCGCGCCGGCGCCGTCGGCGACATCGAGGTCAAAAAGAAGCTCGCGATCGCGCTCGAGCGATTCCTCGAGCCGATCCGCGAGCGCCGCGCCCGCTACGCCGCCGACCCGAAACGGATCGACGAGATCATCTACGCCGGCAGCGCACGCGCTCGCGAGGAAGCCAAGCGCACCCTCCACGAGGTCCGCGAAGCCATGCACCTCGACTACTTCGGGCTCTAGCAGCTGCCCCGGCTGTACGCGCTCATCCTCTCCGGCGGCGCGGGCACGCGCCTCTGGCCACTCTCGCGCCGCCGCAAGCCGAAGCAGTTCCTCGATCTCGTCGGCGACCGCAGCTTGCTCCAGGAGACCGTCGACCGGGTGAGCGAGCTCATCCCAAGCGAGCGCATCTTCGTCGTCGCGCCCCCGGAGCATCGCGCCCTCATTCACGAGCAGCTGACCGAGCTGCGCAGCGATCATGTCGTCATCGAGCCGTACCCGCGCGGAAACGCCGCGGCCATCGGTCTCGCGATGGCGGCGCTCAATGCGTTCGATCCAGATGCGGTGGTCGCGGTTCTGCCCTCCGACCACGTGATCGGAAAACACGGCGCCTTCCGCAACGTGCTCGTCGCCGCGACCGCGGCAGCCGACGCCGGCTGGCTCGTGACGTTGGGGATCACGCCCGAGCGCGCCGACACCGGGTTCGGCTACATCGAGTCGGGCGAGCAGCTTGACATCAAGGCGCCCCTGCCGGTGCTGAAGGTGAAGCGCTTCATCGAGAAGCCCAAGCCGGAGGCCGCCGAGAAGATGATCGCCGCTGGCGGGCACTACTGGAACGCGGGCATGTTCGTGTGGCGGGTGAGCGCGATCCTCGACGCATACCGCGAGCATCTGCCGAAGACCGCGCAGGCGCTTGCCGCGCTCGGTGAGGCCATCGGCTCGCCGCGCTACGAGAGCGTGCTGGCCGAGGTATGGGAGGAGACCGATCGTACGACCGTCGACTACGGGATCGCCGAGCGGGCCAAGAACATGGCCGTCGTCCCGGCGGACATCGGTTGGCAGGACGTGGGGAGTTGGAGCCGCCTCGCCGACATCGTCGCGGCCTCGTCCCGGCAGTCCGCCGACGAGCACATCGCCGAGGACAGCGTCGGGAACTACATTCACGCACCCGGAAAGACCATCGTCACCATCGGCGTCAGCGACCTGATCGTGGTCGAGACGGACGACGTCCTATTCATCTCGGCGAAAGACCGGGCCGAAGAAGTGAAGGCAGTGGTCGATCGGCTGGCTCGGGAAGAAAAGGAACATTTGCTCTAGTTACAGACATAGCGGGGGTCCAGGTTGCCCTCGCTGGTACCGTGGATTGCGGGGAGGCGCCTGGAAGGGCGCCTTTTTCTCTACTCGAGGTGAGATGGCAGTCGCTAAGCAACCAAGCAAGCGGACGGGAAAGGCAGCGCCGAAGGCGCATGCCGTGACTCCGGCTGAGCTCGCCGCGGCGCCCGCGTCCGAGCCAGATGCGCCCGCGCGCGGTCGAAAGGGCGGCGACTTGGTCGTCGTGGAGAGCCCGACGAAGGCGAAGACCCTCGGCCGGATGCTCGGCCCGAACTACACGGTCGAGGCATCGTTCGGCCACATCCGGGACCTGCCGAAGTCGAAGCTCGGGATCGACCCGAAGACGTTCGCGCCGGAGTACGTGATCCCGCCGGACTCGGAGAAGCACGCCCGGCTGCTCAAGCGCGAGGCGAAGAACGCCGACCGGGTCTGGCTTGCAAGCGACCTTGACCGCGAGGGCGAGGCGATCGCGTGGCATGTCGCCCAGATCATCAACGTACCCGCCTCGAAGCTGCGGCGCGTCACCTTCCACGAGATCACACCCGATGCGATCGCGGAAGCGTTCCGCAAGCCGCGTCAGATCGACCAGGACCTGGTGAACGCGCAGCAGGCCCGCCGCGTCGTCGACCGGCTCGTGGGTTACACGATGTCGCCGCTGCTCTGGAAGAAGATCCGCTACGGGCTCTCGGCCGGCCGCGTGCAGTCGGTCGCGCTGCGGCTGATCGTCGATCGCGAGCGCGAGATCCAGAAGTTCACGCCGGAGGAGTACTGGTCCATCGGCGCGGTCCTCGCGAATCACGCGGGCGACGCGTTCCAGGCGGAGGTCATCCAGCACAAGGGCCACAAGCTCGCGATCGGCAACGCCGCCGACGCGGAGAAGCACCGCGCCGCGCTCGCCGACGCCGTCTACAAGGTGGCGAGCCTCGAGAAGCGCGACTCGTCGCGCAGCGCGGGTGGCCCGTACACGACCTCGACGCTCCAGCAGGACGCCTCGCGGAAGCTCGGCTACTCCGTCAAGCGGACGATGGTCCTCGCGCAGCAGCTCTACGAGGGGGTCTCGCTCGGTCCCGACACGCCGGTCGGTCTCATCACCTATATGCGTACCGACTCGCTGCACGTCGCCGAGGGCGCGCTGAAGCAGTCGAAGGACGTCATCACGAAGGAGTTCGGCGCGGAGTACGCCCTCGACAAGCCACGCCACTTCAAGACCCGGAGCAAGGGCGCCCAGGAGGCCCACGAGGCGATTCGGCCGACCGACCTCGCGCGCACCCCTGATCGGATGAAGCGGTTCCTCAACAAGGACCAGCACCGTCTCTACACGCTGATCTGGCAGCGCACCCTCGCGTCGCAGATGGCCCCGGCGAGGTTCGAGAACACGCGTCTCGACGTGAGCGCCGACGGCTACACCCTGCGCGCGAACGGCCGCCGCGTCACGTTCGACGGCTTCCTTCGGGTGTACCAGGAGGGGACCGACGAGCCGGAGAAGGAGGTCGCCCCGCTGCCGGCCGTCGTCGAAGGCGAGGAGCTGAAGCTGCTCGGGCTCGACGCGGCACAGCACTTCACGCAGCCGCCGGCCCGGTTCAACGAGGCGTCGCTCGTGAAGACGCTTGAGGAGCACGGCATCGGCCGGCCCTCGACGTACGCGCCGACGATCTCCACGCTTATCGATCGCCACTACGTCCGCCGCGAGCAGCGCGCGCTCGTGCCCGAGGACGTCGGGTTCACGGTCGTCGATTTCCTCACCGAGCACTTCCCCGACATCGTCGACCTCGGCTTCACCGCCCGGATGGAGCTCGACCTGGACCGCGTCGCCGCGGGCGAGGTCGAATGGGCGCCGGTCGTGCGCGACTTCTTCGTCCCGTTCGAGGCGCTCGTGAAGGAGAAGACCGCGTCGGTGAAGAAGTCGGACGTCACCGAGGAGGCGACCGACAAGATCTGCCCGAAGTGCGGGCGGCCGGTGATCATCAAGCTCGGCCGCTACGGCCGGTTCTACTCGTGCACCGGATTCGTGAAGGGCAAGAAGGGCCAGCCGACGCCGCCGGGCGGCTGCGACTACTCCGCGCCGCTCGAGGGCGAGGAGCAAGGCCCCGAGATCGTCGAGGGCGAGGTCTGCCCGGACTGCGGGAAGCCGCTCGCGAAGAAGCGGGGTCGGTTCGGTCCGTTCATCGGCTGCACCGGCTACCCGGACTGCAAGTACATCAAAAAGACCGTGCAGAAGACTGGCGTGATCTGCCCGCTCTGTGGCCAGGGCGAGCTCGTCCGGCGGCGCGGCCGCGGCCGCTCGGTCTTCTACGGATGCGAGCGCTATCCCGGCTGCACGTTCACGGCGCGCGAGCTGCCGGGGAAGACGGAGGAACCGGCCGTGCCTGCGGGCGCGGCGGACTAGCCTGAGCCTGCGCGCGACCCCGATCTCCGTCGACGATGGGACGAGCTGGGACGACCTCGTTCGCGCGACCGGCCGGACCCATCTCCTGCAATCCGCGGCCTGGGCCACCCTGAAGCGTTCCACCGGATGGGTCCCGCGGCGGTTGACGCTCCACGACGGCGCGCGTGCGGTCGGAGTCGCGCAGGTCCTGCTGAAACCACTTCCGCTCGGGATCACGGTCGCCTACGCGCCGCGCGGCCCGCTCGTCGATGCAGCGGACCTTCCCGAGGCGCTCCGCGCGCTCGCCTCGGCGCTCACCGGCGAACGCTGCGCGAGCGTGCTCGCCGATCCCGAGATCCCCCCATCGCCCGAGCTCGAGGCGGCCCTCTCGCGATCCGGCGCGCGGCCCGCGGGCGTGTTCGTGCAGCGCCGGCGCACCCTGCTCATGGACCTCACCCGAACGCCCGAAGAGCTCCTCGCCGGGATGCGAAAGAAGACCCGCCAGTACGTGCACAAGGCCGAGCGGGAAGGCATCGTCACCGAGGAGACGCGCGACCTCGACCGCTTCCTCGCGGTGCTCGCGAAGGTCGCGGCCCGCGACCAGTTCGCGCTGCACGATCGCGGCTACTTCGAGCGGCTCCTCGCGGCGTTCGGCGACGCGGCGCACCTCACGATGTCTCGGCTGGGGGCAGAGGACGACGGCGCGCTCCTCGCGGTGCACATCGGCGAGCGCGCGTGGGAGCTGTACGGCGGGTGGTCCGGGGCGCACGGCGAGTCCCGGCCGTTCTACCTGCTCAAATGGCGTTCGCTGCTCGGGATGAAGCAGCGTGGAGTGGCGCGGTACGACATGTGGGGTCTGTCCGAGCACGCCGGCGACGAGCTCGCCGGCATCGAGAACTTCAAGCTCGGCTTCGGCGGAGAGATCGCCACCTGGATCGGCGCGTTCGACCGGCCGGTGATCGCGCCGCTCTATCCCCTCTGGCGCATCGCGGGGCGCCGGCGCCTCGCCGCGGCCGCCCGATGAGTGATGCGCCCGACGGCTGGGACGCTGTCGCCGCGGGTGGACCCGGCGGCCACATCATGCAATCGAGCGCCTGGGCCGCGGTCCGCGAGCGGCAGGGCTGGACCGCGGAGTTCCTTCGGCCTGCCGGGTCCCATGCCCTGGTGCTCTGGCGGCCGCTTCCCGGCGGTATGCGGTTCGGCTACTGCCCGCGCGGGCCGGTGGCCTCGACCCTGGAGCTGCCAGATGCGCTGCGCGCGCTCGCCGCACACGCGAAGGCCACCCGCGGCGCGCTCGTCCTGAAGATCGACCCGGAACGGACGGACACGGACGCGGCCGCGGCGCTGCGAGCCGCCGGGTTCAAGCGTGGGCCGGACATCCAACCGGTGATCGCGACGCTCGTCCTGCCGCTCGACAAGGACGAGGCCGCGCTGCTGGCGGGTTTCGAGAAAGACACGAGATGGAGCGTCCGCCAGCCGGAGAAGCGCGGCGTGGTGGTGTATCAGGGAACGAGCGATGAGGACCTCGGCGTGTTCTACGACCTCTACGCGCTCACCGGACGCCGCGCCGGCTTCATCACCCGCACCGCCGCGTACTACCGGACCGTCTGGCGCACGCTCATCGACGCGGGCCTCGCCACGCTCTGGCTCGCTGAGCACGAGGGCCGGCCGGTGGCCGGCGCGATGACCTGGCACTGCGGGGATCGCGAGGTGTACCAGTACGGCGCGACGAACGATCAGGGCCGCAAGGTGTACTCCGCGTACGGACTGCTCTGGCGCTGCATCAGGGAGGCCCGGTCCCGTGGCGCGCGGACCTTTGACTTCGGCGGTATCCCGGCGGATCCGAGCGATACGAACGATCCGATGCACGGTCCGTATCTCTTCAAGAAGGGCTTCGGTGGGACCGTGACGCACTGGGTCGGCGCGCACGACGCCGTGCCGCGCCCGCTCGCGTACCGCGCCTTCCGGCTGCTCGAGCCGGCATACACGAGGGCGCTGCAGCTCGCCGGGCGGCGGGGGCGCGGAGGCGGGGAGTGAAGCTCGGCCCGCTCCTGGCGCAGGCGAAGATCCCGTTGCCCGATGGCGCCGCGGACCGGGACGTGCGCGCGCTCGCGTACGACTCGCGCAAGGTGAAGGAGGGTTCGCTGTTCGTCGCGATCCCTGGGTTCCACCGCGACGGGGCCGACTTCATCGCCGATGCGGTGAAGAACGGGGCGGTCGCGGTCGTGGCCGAACGGAAGGTCCGCACCAAAGCTCCGCTCGCGGTCGTGCCGGACGTTCGCGCCGCGCTCGCCGATCTTTCCGTCGCCTTCTTCGATCACCCGACCGAGAAGCTGAAGATCGTCGGCGTCACCGGGACTGATGGGAAGACGACCTCGGTGCACCTGGTGTCGGACGTGCTCGAGGCTGCGGGCGAGCGCACCGGCTACGCGACGACCGTCGACTTCAAGCTCGCCGAGCACGAGTGGGAGAACGACACGCGTCAGAGCACGCAGGAGGCGCTCGAGCTCCAGGAGTTCTGCGCGGAGCTCCTTGTCGCGGGCGGGACGTGGGGCGTGATCGAGGCGACGTCGCACGCGCTCGCGCTGCGGAAGATCCGGGGGATCGACGTCGATATCGCGGTGTTCACGAATCTCAGCCCCGAGCACCTCGACTTCCACGGCACGCTGCAGGCGTACCTCGAGGCGAAGGGCATCCTGTTCGGGATGCTCGCGCAGGGTCGCGAGAAGGGCGTGCCGAAGGCCGCGGTGCTAAACGCCGACGATCCGCACTGGCAGTACCTCGCCGACCGAGCCGCGGGCGCGCGGATCATCTCGTACGGGATCGACGCGCTGGCCGACGTGCAGGCCACCATCCTGGCGGCCGACGCGAACGGGTCGAAGATCGCGATCACGGCGTTCGGCGACCGCGTGGAGCTGCGGCTCCCGCTTGTCGGACGATTCAACGTGCACAACGCCCTCGCCGCGACGGGCGCCGGGCTCGCGGCCGGCGCGACCCTCGTGCAGTGCCGTGATGCGCTCGCGCGCGCGAAGCCGGTCCGCGGCCGGATGGACCGGATCGACGCTGGCCAGCCGTTCACCGTGATCGTCGACTACGCGCACACCCCGGAGTCGCTCGAGAAGGTGCTCGCGTTGCTCCGGCCGCTGACCGCCGGACGGCTCATCGCCGTCTTCGGTAGCGCGGGCGAGCGCGACCGAACCAAGCGGCCGAAACTCGCGCTTGCGGCGGCGAAGTACGCCGACCGGTTCTTCATCACGCAGGAGGATCCCCGGCTCGAGGATCCGGCTGCGATCCTGTCGGAGATCGAGGCCGGGGCCCTCGAGGCAGGGAAGCAGCCGGACCGCGACTATCGCGTGATCGACGACCGGACCGAGGCCATCAACGCGGCCATCGCCGAGGCGGCGGAGGGCGACACCGTGCTGCTGGCCGGCAAGGGTCATGAGGCCTCGATCATCGTCGGCGAAGAGAAGCGGCCATGGGACGAGGCAGGCGCCGCGCGCGCCGCGCTCCGCGCTCGGGGCTTCGCCGCGTGAGCCCGCTCCGCTCGTCCGGCGCCGCCACCAAGGCCCAGACCCGCGCGTATGCCGAGCAGGCCGACGTCCTCGTTGCGCAGCTGCGCGACGAGATCGGCGCGCCCGCGGCACCGGCGGCCACTGCCGCGCTCGTCGTGCTGATGGGGTATCCGGGCGTCGGCAAGTCGCACTGTGCGCGGCTCCTCGCCGCGCGCCTCGGCGCTGCGCAGGTCGCGAGCGATCAGCTCCGCACCCGGCTGTTCATCGCGCCGACGTATTCGGACGAGGAGAACGGCGTGGTGTTCCGGTGCGTCGACGGGTTGGTCGATGGTCTCCTAGCCGATGGGCATCGGGTCATCGTCGACGCGACCAATCTGCTCGCCCGCTATCGCGGCGCCAGCGTCGGCGCGGCCAAGCGGCGCCACGCGCCGATCGTCTTCGTGCGCATCACCGCCGACGACGGTGCGATCCGTGATCGGCTCGCGCGACGGCGTGACGCGCGCGCCGACGACGATCATTCGGATGCCGACGAGGGCGTGTATGACCGCATGCGCCAGCGGCCGTTCGAGCCGCCGGCCGACGGCCATCTGGAGCTCGTCAACGGACCGGGCCTCGATGTCGAGATCGAACGGATCGCCACAGCAGTGGAGCGGGTGTGCGCCTCCGCGACCTGATCTTTGGTGCCCTCGCGGTCGTGCTCCTGGTCGGCTACATCTTCGCCGGCCAGCGGCTGGCGCCGCTCCTGCTCCCGAGCGCCGCAGCGACGCCGACGCCGGCGCGGCCGACCGGGAACGTCCCGGCGCCCGCGATCGGGGGAACGATCGCCTTCGTGTTGCGCGGCGACCTCTTCGTGCTGACCAGCGGCCAGTACGCCTCGCGGACCGAGGATGGCCGGTCGGAAACGCCGGCGCTGAGCTCAGACGGCCGGACGGTGTACTTCGCGCGCGCCGAGCAGATCGACGGCAAGAGCACCGTGGACGGCGCCGTCGTGAACGCGCGCCTCGGGTACAGCGACATCATCGCGAAGCCCGCGGGCGGGGGGAGCGAGGACGTCCTGCTCACCGGCCTGACGAAAGTGTCGAGCGGATTCCATCAGGTGACGTGGTACGTCGCGCCCGCTCCGTCGCCGGACGGCAAGCAGCTCGCGGTCCTCGCGCAGGGCACGGATGGCTCGTCGGATCTCTACCTCCTCGAGCTTGGATCGAAGAAGTTGCCCACGCGCCTGTCGACCGGCGCGGACTGGGCGGATCCCGCGTGGTCGCCGGACGGGAAGACCCTCGTCGTGACCGCGTACGACAGCGGTACGCCCGAGCTGCTGCTGAAGCCGGCCGACGGCATCACCCGCTCCACCCCGCTGAAGGGCCTGCCCGAGGGCGAGCCGTACCGGCCGACGTTCACGCCCGATGGCAAGTGGATCGTCTACACCCTTCGTCACGACGGCAAGAACGATCTGCACGCGTTCGAGATCGCGACGTCCCGCGACATCGCCCTCACCACTGACGGTCAGAGCTGGAACCCAGCGGTGTCGCCGGACGGATCGCAGGTGGCGTTCCTCCGGTCGACGAGCTTCACGATCGATCTCTGGGTGCTCGACCTCGGCAGCGCCCTCACCACGGGTGGCGCGCCCACAGGCGCGCAGAAGATCACGAAGGGCGAGGGCGTCGACGGCGCGAACCGGCCCAGCTGGGGGCGGTAGCTAGAAGAACACCGACCAGCAGATGTCGTTCCGCGCGCGCTGGTCACCGAGTACGAGCTCGCGGATCGCCTCGGGGAGCTGGTCGCGCTGCCACTGGCACTCGCGCCGCCCTGCGATCTCGCGCCCTGCGTCCGGGGCAGCAGCGCGTGCAGCCTTGATCGCATAGGCGGCCGCACCAAGGTCGTGCGCCGCGACGTGCGGGACGGCCGCGGCCTGGCCGGCGGCGTAGGCGGCATGCCGTGCTGCCCCGCTGAGGGCTCTGGCCGCGGCGTTCGCGTGACCGGCCGCAGTGCGGGCTTGGGTCATCGTGCTCTCGCCGCGGACCCACGTGCGGACCTGGGCGATCGCCTGACGCGGTCGCGGATCCTTGGGCTGAGCCGTCTCGAAGAGTTCCAGGACGTGCTCGGCGCAGGATGCGGCCCAGAGCGCGAGCAGCTGGTGGTCCAGATCGGTGAGCGTCCCACCGCGGCGGATCGTCACGAAACGAGGGTCGCGCTCCTTCGGCAGGATCACCGAGCCGGCCCAGCTAGACGAGGCGCTTGCGGATCTGTGCGGAGATGAAGTCCATCGCAGCGACGGTTACGACGATCAAGAGGATGAATGTGCCGGCGGTGTGATAGCGGAGCAGCTGGATGTTCTGGAACAGCGCCACGCCGATGCCGCCGCCGCCGACCAACCCGATGACGTTCGCGAGGCGGACGTTCGTGTCCAGGCGGTAGATCGTGAACGAAATGAATGGGTTCACCAGCTGAGGCACGATGGCCGCCCAGATCACCTGGAACCGATTCGCGCCAGTGGCGGTCATCGCCTCGGCGGGGCCCGCATCGATCCCCTCGATCGCCTCCGAGTACAGCTTGCCCATCACCCCGACGTTGTGGAACGCGAGCGCGAACACTCCAGAGGCGTTCCCCAGACCGAACAACGGGAGAACGATCAGGACGACGATCAGCACGTCGATCGACCGGATGATCGTGAAGAGGAGCCGCACCGCGACGTAGATGCCGTTGGTGATCGGGTTGCCTGCCATGATGTTCCGCGCGCCGAGGAACGACATCGGCACGGCGACGATGAGTGCGAATGCCGTACCCATGATGCCGAGGAAGATCGTGATGATCATGAGGCCGCCGGCGGTGTCCCAGAACGTCTCGAACTCGTTCTGCGGCGTCATGACGCTCCAGTCGAACTGGACCAGTTGGAGCAGCACCTGCCCCATGTAGCTGGGATTCGACCGCGACAGGTCGATGTCCAAGATCTTGAAGCCGATCGCCAGCACGGCGATCGTGAGGATCACGGTGACGTTCCGGCGCCAATCGGAGAGCGGGCCGCGCGCCAGCTCGCGCGGGACGGGCATGCCGCGAGCGGTGAAGTATTCGGCCATCAGCGGTCGGATCCCGGGAGCATCGTGTCCGCGTCATCTGCCAGTGCCGTGAGCTCCGCGTCGGTGGCGCTCATCGGCTGCGCGTCACGGCCCAGGCCGATCTCGACCTCGACGGCGTCCTCGCCGTAGATCTCCTTGAACCGCCGGCCGTCGATGTCCGCCGGCTTGCCGTCGAACGCGACCTTGCCGGCCTTCAGCGCGACGACCCGGGTCCCGTACCGGCGGGCGAGCGACAGGAAGTGCAGCGAGCAGATGACCGTGATGCCGTCCTTCTTGTTGATTTCCTCGAGGTACTTCATCACCGAGTGGCTCGTAGCCGGGTCGAGGCTCGCGACCGGCTCGTCGGCGAGCATGAGTTCCGGTCGCTGCATGAGCGCGCGAGCGATGCCAACGCGCTGCTGCTGACCACCGGACAGCGCGTCGGCGCGGCCGAAGGCCTTCTCCACGATGCCGACGCGGCCGAGATTCTCGAACGCGAGGGCGACGTCGTCGCGGGTCGGCCGGCCCGCGATGGTCCGCCACGTGGTGCGGTACCCGAGCCGTCCGGCGAGGACGTTGGTGAAGACCGAGCTGCGCTTCACGAGGTTGAACTGCTGGAAGATCATCCCGATGCGCCGCCGGATCCGGCGAAGCTCCATGCCCTTCGCGCGAGTGACGTCCACGCCATCGAAGGTGACGGTGCCCGACGTCGGATCGACCAGCCGGTTGATGCAGCGCAGCAGCGTCGACTTCCCGGATCCGGACAGGCCGATGAGCACGATGAACTCGCCCTTGTGGAAGTCGAGGGAGATGCCGTCGAGCGCGCGAGTGCCGGTCGGATAGGTCTTCACGAGGTCTCGGATCGAGACGAGCGCCGCCACCGCGGCGACTCTAAATGAACACGCCCGCCGGATCGCTCCGGCGGGCGCGTTCGAAAGTGCGAGCGAGGGGCTAGGGAGCCTTGGTCGGACTCGGGCTCGGGGTCGCCGGCGGCGGGGCCGGGGTCTTCGCGGCCTCAGCGGCCACGTCGATGCCCGCGAGTTTCGCGGCGTCACGCACCGGGTTGTAGAAGTCGGCCGTGATCTTCTGCAGTCCGTTCCAGTTGAACAGTGACAAGCACGTGGCCTGGCCCGGAGCCTTCGAGCAGTAGGCGATCAGCGCGGTCGTGATCTGGTCGACGATGTCCTGCGGGATGCTCTTTGCGACGGCGACGCCGTCGTTCGGGATCGGACCCGCGGTGTCGATGACCTTGGTCTTAGTCAAGATGTCAGCGGGCATGCCGGCGCTGGTGCGAACGTCGATGAAGGACGCCGCGCCGTCGACGGTGCCCTGGTAGACGGCGAGCGCGGCCTTGTCGTGGCCGCCGGCGAAGATCGTCGAGCCGAAGAACGTCTTCGGGTCCTGACCGGTCTTGCTCTTGATGAGCAACGTCGGGAAGAGGTAGCCGGACGCCGAGATCGGGTCGACGAAGGCGAACTTCTTGCCTTTCAGGCCGTTGAGGTCGGTGATCCCGCTGTCGGAGCGGACGAGGATCTGCGACTTGTACGTCGTCGCAAGCGCGCCGGTGTCGTCCTTGCGAAGCGCGCCCAGGATCGGCGTGCCGCAGTTCTTGTCGAGCAGCAGCGTCATCTGGAGCGGCGCGATCGCCGCGAGGTCAGCCTGGCCGGCGCACATCGCTTCGATCTGCGCGGCGTAGCTCGTCGGGATCGTGACCTTGAACGCCAGTCCCGTCGCGGTCGCAAGCGCGGAGGCCATCGCGTTGCCGCTCGCGGTGATCCGAGCGACATCCTGCGACGGCGTGAACGCGAAGATGATCGGCCGGTTGAAGGAACCGATCCGATCGGTCTTCGACGCGCCGGGTGTGCTCGTCGCACCGCCGGGCGTGGCCGTGCTGCTGCACGCGGAGATGAGAACGATCGTGGCCAGCACCCACCCGAGCCGGCCGACAGTACTGCGGAGCATGCCTTCCTCCTTGTTTGTGGAAGCGTCCGTATCATAGTGACTGTTGATGCCGTTCTTGGCCAAACTCGCCGCGGCTTCGCGCGCGAGGGACAGCGTGATCTGTGTCGGCCTCGACCCGGAACCGGATCGGATCCCCGAGCATCTCGGGCGTGGCGCACAAGCGGCCGTCCGATTCCTTCGTGGGATCGTGAACGCGACCAGCGATCACGTCTGCTGCTACAAGCCGAACATGGGGTTCTATGAGCGCTACGGCTCCGCTGGCCTCGACATCCTCACGCTGACGTTACAAGCGATCCCCGACGACATCCCGGTGATCCTCGACGCGAAGCGGGGCGACGTGCCGAACACGGCGGCCGCGTACGCCGAAGCGCTGTTCGACCGGTATCGCGCGGACGCCGCGACGGTCCCGCCGTACATCGGCATGGACTCGATCGCGCCGTTCACTGAGAAGGGCTTCGCGTTCGTGCTCGCGCGCACGAGCAATCCCGGCGCCGGCGACATCCAGGACCTCCTGGTGGACGGCCAGCCGCTCTACGAGCGCGTCGTCGAGCGGTGCGTTGCGGCATTCGCGGCGGACCGCTGCGGCTTCGTGGTCGGCTCGACGTATCCAGCGGAGGCGGCGCGGCTCCGGTCCCTCGCACCGGACCGGATGTTCCTCATGCCGGGCGTCGGTGCGCAGGGCGGCGAGGTCGGCGCGATCCGCGCGGCCCTCGACGCGCACGGTGGTGGCGTGCTGCCGTCCGCATCGCGATCGGTCCTGTACGCGGGTGGCGGCGATGGGTACGAGAAGGCGGCCGCACAGGCCGCCGCGGCGTTCAGGCGGCAGGCGAACGACGCGCGCGCGCTGTCCGCGGGCCGCTGATGTTCGGGATCGGGACCGGCGAGCTCCTCCTGCTGCTCGTGATCGCGCTCATCGTCCTTGGCCCGGAGCGGATGCCGAAGCTCGCCCGCGACCTCGGGCGGGCGATGGCGGAGTTCCGTAAGACCAGCGACGAGCTGCGCAGCGAGTTCCTCAATGCCGACAAGTACCTGGACGCCGCGGCCACCGCCACACCCCCGGAGCCGCCGGCAATCGCCGCGCCGCAAAACCCGCCGGAGCCCCCGCTGACAGAGGCGGAGGTGGCGACCGACGTTCCGGCAGCGGACAAGGAGCCCGACGAGACGCTGTTCGACAAGGAGGCCCGCGAAGCGCGCGAGCGCCTGCGCGATCCCGAACGGCTCGAACGCGCGAAGACCGAGGGCTGGACGACGCCGACCGACGAAGCCGGCACCTCGGACCGGTGGGGCTAACGACGGTCCGGCGACCTATACTTCGGCTCGTACGAGCGCACCCGATCGAACGGGTCGCGCTTTTTCTTCGCCCCACGTCACGTAGTCAGGTAGTCCGGAGGACGCTTCCTAAGTGAATCGCAGCTGGGCCTGGGTCATTGCCGTCATCGCGATCCTGGCCATCTGGGTCGATATCCCCAAGCACCAGATCGGCTTCCCGTTCGATTGCCCGGGCATCTGCTACCGGCTCGGCGGCCAGTCGACGTTCGTCGAGATCAAGACCCACCTCGGCCTCGACCTCCAGGGTGGCACCCAGCTCATCCTCCAGCTTCACCCCGAACAGATCCCCGGGGGCACCACCATTCCGATCGATGACCTCAACACCCAGACCCGCATCGTCATCGACCGGCGGATCAACGGGCTTGGCGTGAGCGAGCCGGTCATCGAATCGCTCGGCGCGGACAAGGTCCTCGTCCAGCTTCCCGGCGTGTCCGATCTCAAGCAGGCCCAGGATCTCGTGACCCAGCAGGCGTTCCTCGAGATCAAAGTGCCGGATGTGGATGCCACTACCGGCACCGCGAGCGGCACGTATCACTCGCTCACGCCGCCGTTGACCGGGGCGAATCTGAAGCCGACGTTCGTCGAGTTCCAGGGCACGAACAACGCGCCGGTGGTGCACTTCGAATTCGGTTCACCCGATGACGCGCGGTGGATCCAGCTGTCGAAGGACTTCCTGAACAAGCCGGTGCAGATCCTCCTTGACACGAAGGAGATCTCGGCGCCGGTGATCCAGCAGGTGTTCACGAGCGGCACCGGCGTCATCCAGGGCAACTTCACGACCCAGAGCGCAAAGAACCTCAGCACGCTACTGAACTCCGGTGCCCTGCCCGTCCCGCTCGAGGTGGTGCAGTCGAGCCGCGTCGAGCCGACGCTCGGTCAGGACTCGGTCAAGCGCAGCCTCGTCGCGGGCGCGATCGGCCTGCTCCTCGTCGCCCTGTTCATGATCCTGTACTACCGGCTGCCTGGCGTCATCGCGGTGATGGCCCTGTTCTTCTACACGGCCCTCACGTACGCGGTCTTCCGGCTCATCCCGGTCACCCTCACGCTCGCGGGCGTCGCCGGCTTCATCCTGTCGATCGGTATGGCCGTCGACGCGAACGTGCTCACCTTCGAGCGGATCAAGGAAGAGCTGCGGAACGGTAAGACGCTGCGGGTGTCGCTCGACGAGGGCCGCCGGCGAGCGTTCCCATCGATCCTGTACTCGAACCTCGCGACGATCCTGACGGCGCTCATCCTGTTCAACTTCGGGACTGGCACGGTGAAGGGCTTCGCGCTCACGCTCATCGTCGGTGTCGTGGTGTCCTTCTTCACCGCCGTCTTCGTCACGCAGCTGCTGCTCCACGCGGCCATCGAGTACTCGTCACTCCGCCGCCGGCGCCTCTGGGGCGTCGAGGAGAAGCCCGCGGACGGGCGCGGACCCACTGACGGCCGTGACGGCCGCGCGACCGCGCGGGTGACGGCCTGATGCTGTTCCGCTTCGTCGAGCGCAAGTTCTGGTACTTCGCGCTTTCCGCGCTCCTCATCGTGCCCGGTGTGTTCTTCCTGTCCATCGGCGGGCTCAAGCCGGGCATCGAATTCAAGGGCGGGACACTCCTCGACCTGCGGTTCACGGTGCCGCCGCCAGCCACCGAGCTGCACGACGCGCTCGCGTCGCTCGGACACCCGGAGGCGGTCGTCCAGGGCGCGGAGGGCGGCCGGATGGAGGTCCGGACGCTCACGCTGACGTCCGACCAGACCGTCGCCGTCGAGACTGCGCTGAAATCGAAGTACCCGGGCGAGTACATCGACGACAACGCCTCGAGCGTGAGCCCCTCGTTCAGTGCCGAGCTCGTGACGAACGCGGTCCGGTCGATTGTGTTCGCCTCGATCCTCATCGTCCTGCTCATCGCCTTCGCGTTCAAGGAGTTCGGCTGGTCCGCGTTCCGCTACGGGATCGCCGCGATCATCGCGCTGCTTCACGACGCGCTCGTGGTCCTCGGGTTGTTCGCGATCCTCGGCTATTTCTTCAACGTCGAGGTGGACAGTCTGTTCGTGACGGCGGTGCTCACGATCATCGGATTCTCCGTTCACGACACGATCGTCGTGTTCGACCGGATCCGCGAGAATCTCCACCTGAACCGGGGCGAGGCGCTCAACCCCGTCATCAACTACTCGATCATGCAGACCCTGGCCCGGAGCGTCATCACGTCGCTCACTGTGGTGCTGACGCTGCTCGCGCTGTACCTGTTCGGCGGCTACTCGATGCGGACGTTCGCCCTCGCGCTCGTGGTCGGCATCATCTCAGGGACCTATTCCTCGATCTTCAACGCGAGCCAGATCATCTCGCTTTGGCAGGAGATCGAGGACCGCATCCGCCACCGCGGCGGCCGCACGCCCTCGGGAGCACGCGCCGCGGCGACCTAGGTCTAGCGTCCGTACGCCTTCGCGAGCTGAGCGAGCGTCACGAATCGGACCGGTCCCGCGTCGGCGTCGTAGCGGAGCGGGCCGAACGCGCCGAGAAGCGCCTCGATAGCCGCGCGCTCCGCAGGCACGATCGTCCCGGGATGGCTCACCACCGTGATTGCCTTCCGCTCCGAGGCGACGCTGCCGGCGGCAGCAAGCAGCGCGAGGTTCGCCCGGATCTGGGGCTGGATCGTCTGGACGGTGAAGGCGTACGTGTTGCCGCCGATCGTCGGGGCCTCGAGGAGCGCGAGATCACCGGTCGCGTTCGCGTCGGTCGATGAGGGGCGGTACGGCTGCGCGCCGGCCGGCAGCGTCCACGGGTAGGGGATTCGGCCGATCGGCGGGTAGTCCTTCGCGACCGCGGTGCAGTCGGCGTTGAAGCCCGACGCCGCGACAGCGCGCAGGGTCGCGGCGTCCGCGAAATCACCACCGGCACGGAACGACGTCGGGACCGGAAGGCCGTGCTGGACCATGAGCTTCACGCCGTAGCCGATCATCGCCTGCTGTTCGTTCTCGGGATACGCGGTGATCGGCACGTCGTACCCGTCACCGCGGCCGG
>DASUSA010000348.1:0-4706 GCA_036375335.1 Candidatus Limnocylindria bacterium | reverse complement strand
CGGCAGCTAGTCCGCCGCCGCCGGAGCTCCCGCGGGCACGGACACAGGCCGGCGACCGCGCGCGATGCGGGCCGGGAAGGCGAACAGCGTCACGGCGCCCGAGGCGCGCGCGAGGACCGGGTCGAGGTCGCCCAGCGGCATCCGGACCAGCGACGCGAAGGCGAACAGCGGCAACAGGAAGAAGTATGAGAACAGGCTGCGGTATGCGAAGAACAGCGGCAACAGCGCCAGGATCATGCCGAGCTCGGGACTGGAGCGGCGCGTACGCCACGCGAGGGCGACGCAGACAGCGAATGCCGCGAGCTCGAGGCCCGTGTACGCGAGCGGCGGCCAGAGCTGAAGCAGGCCGTTCAACGCCAGGAAGATGAGGCCTGCGCCGCGCGGGAACATCGGGTCGGCTACCGGGGCGCTCACACCGGCGATCCACGCCTTAGGGTCCATCAGGATGAACGGCAGGTTCGCGATCGCGAACACCGCCGCCGACTCGGCCGCTCGTCGCAGCGCGATCCGCCAGCCTTGCTGTGATAGGACAGCGAGCAGATAGAAGGGCGCGAAGAACCAGGCCAGCTGCTTCGTCGCGCAGGCGACCCCGAGCAGCAAGCCGCTCCAGCCTTTCTCGCGCCATAGCCAAGCCGCGACGAGCGGGAGCGCATAGAGCAGGTCGGCGCTTCCGCTGACCGTGAAGGCCGCGAGGCTCGCAGCGCCGAGCAGGCCGGTCAAAACGAACGGACGCAAGCCGGAGGATGCGCGCACGAGGACGAGGAGCATCGCGGCCGCGAGGCAGAGGATGTACAGGCCGTTCGTATCCCACCCGAGCGCGACCCACGGCGCGATGAGCACGAACGACAGCGCCGGGTACGACGGCTTGGATTCGAACTCGACCTGCTGCTGGCTCTGGTGGCTCTGGATCGCCCACACCGCATCGAGCTCGCTGTCGCTCGGGTAGGACCCGTCGCGCGCGAAGAGCCCTTGGCGGAGCGGCGTCGTCCGGTCCGCGCCGATCCCGAGGACCGCGTAGCACGTGTAGACGTCCAGCTCGCGATACGGATCCTGGCCCGCGAGGAACAGCCGCGCGGCGCACTCGTTCAGCGCGATCGCGTCGTTGTGGTACGGCGTCCAGTCGCTGGAGTGCTCCTGTGGCGCGGCCGCGAACCACGACACGCCGACGAGCGCCATGACGCACACGACGAGCCACGCGACGCGGTGGATCCGGACGTACCGCCGGTCCGGGCGGGTGGTCGCGTCACCGCGGCCGTTGCCCCGCAGCGCAAGAATGAGCACCGCGATGCTCAACGCGATGGCGCAGACGACCAGCGCGGCGCCGTAGGCGCTCGGCCGGTAGATGACCATGGAGTTCACCAGGCCGGCGTAGTAGAGGACCGCTCCGGCGAGCGTGATCGCGACGAGCCGCATGAGCGCGCGCACGGGCTAGTCCGGGACTAGGCGGTCGACCACGCCTCCGCCGATGACTTCGTCATCGCGGTACAGGACGGCGGCCTGGCCCGGCGCGACGAGCGCCGGCTGGGCGAGTTCGAGCGTGGCACTGCCACGGTCCATCGACATGCGGACCTCTGAGGCAAGCGGCGTGCCCCGATAGCGCAGGACCGCATCGGCCGTAAAGATGCGCGCCGGCGGGGTATCTGCCGTGAACCGGACGTCCCGCAGACCGTACCTCCGCGTCGCGATCTCGTCCCTGCGGCCGACGATCGCCGTTCCGCGCTCAGGCTCGAGCCGGAGCACGTACAACCGTTCGCCGGTCGCGAGCCCGACGCCCGATCGCTGGCCGACCGTAAGCCCGCCCACACCAGCGTGCGTACCGATGACGGTGCCGTCGAGCCGCTCGATCGGTCCGCTCGCGAACGCCTCGGGCGCGCGCTCGCGGACGAAGTCGCGGTAGTCGCCGCCGATGAAGCAGATGTCCATGCTCTCGGCCTTGGCCGCGTTCGGCAGGCCGAAGCGTGCCGCGAGAGCGCGAGTCTCGGCCTTGCCCTCGAGCTCGCCGATCGGCAGCTCCAGTGCCGCGAGCTCGCGCTGGCCGAGCATGTACAGCGCGTACGACTGGTCCTTCTTCGGATCACGCGCCCGCAGCAGGCGACGCCGCCCGGATGGGGCGGTCGCCACCCGCGCGTAGTGACCCGTGGCGAGCCGCGACGCGCCGAACTTGCGGGTCACGTCGCCGAGCAGCGCTTCGAACTTCACGTAGCCATTGCAGGCGACGCACGGGTTCGGGGTCTCGCCGGCCGCGTACGAGCGGACGAAGCGGTCGACCACTTCGCGGCCGAAGAGCTCCGCGTAGTCCAGCGCGTAGAACGGGATCCCGAGGTGCGCAGCCGCGCGCCGGGCATCCTCGCCGGCCGCATCGGTGCCGCAGCAGCGCGGCGCGTCGCTGCTCGTGCCCGCAGGGGTCAGGCGCATCCACACGCCCACGACATCCAGGCCGCGCTCCACGAGCAGCGCCGCCGCCAGCGCCGAATCGACCCCGCCGCTCATGGCGACGAAGACGCGATCGCTCACGCTGAGGTTCGTACGCGCGCATCGACGAGCGCGCCGCGTAGGGCGCCGATGGCCATGAGCGCGCAGGCTTCCTTCCGCGCGGGCAGTCCGCCGAGCGCGTTCAGGATGTCGGCGGGCTCGAGCCGTGCAGCGGACTCGACCGAGAGCCCGGCAGCGAGCTCGGTGAGGACCGAGGCTGACGCGATCGCCGCGGTGCAGCCGAACGTCCGGAACCGCAGCTCCGCGACGCGCCCCTCCGCGACCCGCAGCGTGATCGTCGTGCGATCGCCGCAGGCGGGATTCGCGTCCGAACCGGTCCCACCCGGCTCGACCAGCGTGCCCGCGTTTCGCGGCCGCGTCAGGTGGTCGAGCGCCCGATCGCTGTAGCGGTCGGGTTCGATCACGCCGGCACCGCAGCGCCAGATGCGGCCCGCAGCCGCGCGACGATCGGCGGCAGCGCACTGAGGAGCGAGGCGATGTCCGCGTCAGTCGTCGACCGGCCCAGCGTCAGCCGGAGCGAGCCCTGGGCGAGGTCGCGCTCCAGGCCGAGGGCGAGGAGCACGTGCGAGGGATCGGTGTTGCCGCTCGTGCAGGCGGACCCGCTCGACGCACTGAAGCCCTCGAGGTCGAGCGAGACGACAAGCGCTTCTCCCTGCGTGCCGCTGAAGCAGAAGGATGCGTTGTTCGGCAGCCGCTCGGTCGGATGCCCCGTAAGAGTCGCCTCGGGGATCCGGGAGCGAATGCCCGCGATGACCGCGTCGCGCAACTGGGCCTGCCGCGCCGACTCGGTCGCGCGCTTTGCGGTCGCGATCCGCAGCGCCGCGCCGAGGCCGACGACACCGGCGACGTTCTCCGTTCCGGTCCGCCGGCCCTGCTCCTGGCCGCCGCCCGTCTGGACCGTCGCGATCCGCGTGCCTCTCCGGACATAGAGCGCGCCGACCCCCTTCGGCCCGTAGAACTTGTGGGCGTTCACGCTCAGCAGGTCGACCGGCAGGGCGCGGACGTCGATCTCGAGCGCGCCAACGGTCTGCACCGCGTCGCTATGGAACGTGACGCCGCGCTCGCGACAGATCGCTGCGATCTCGGCGATCGGCTGCAGCGTCCCGATCTCGTTGTTCCCGTGCATCACCGAGACCACCGCGGTGCGCTCATCGAGCGCGGCCCGGATGTCGACGGGCGACACGCGACCATCGCGATCGACGCCGATCACCGACACGCGCGCCTGGGCGTGGGCTTCGAGATCGTGAGCGGTGTCGAGGACGGCATGGTGCTCGATCGCGGTGGTGACGACGCCGTCGGCCTGGCCTTCGCGGGCTTTCAGGACGCCCCGGAGGGCGAGGTTGTCGGCCTCGGTGCCGCCTGAGGTGAACACGATCTCGGCGGGCTCCGCTCCGATCGCCGCCGCCACCTCGTCGCGGGCACGATCGACGAGGGCGCGCGCCCTCCGGCCCTCGGCGTAGATGCTCGACGGGTTGCCGGGAACGTCGCGGAGGACCTGGGCCATGAGCTCGGCGACCTCGGGGTCGACCGGCGTCGTGGCGGCATGGTCGAGGTAGACGCGCCGCATGAGCGAAAGTCTAGGCGCGAACTGCTCCCGGCCCGCGCTCAAGACGCATCGCCTCGGCGGCCGCCTCGAGATGCCGCTGCGCGCGGACGTCGGCCGATGGTGCCTCGGCCCTGGCAAGCGCGAGGAGGGTTTCCGCGCCCGACTCGTCGCCCGACTCGGCGCGAATAGTGGCGAGCGCCGCGCGGAGCTCGACCACCACGCCGCGCATGGTCGGCCGCGAGATCACGGCGCCATCCGCAAGTGCCGCCTCGATCAGGCGCTGAGCTGTCGGCAGGTCGCCGGATGCGCGCCGGTAGGACGCCGCCGCGAGCGCCGCCCGCGCCGAGGCGAATGGCTCGATCAGCTCGCGGGCCAGCACAGTTGCTGCTTCCGCGTAATGCCCCGCCGCGGTCGCTTCGCCCGCGGCCAGCCGCACGCGGCTGGCGGTGTCGAGCGCCCGGAACCGATCGATCGCGGCAACGACGTGCTCGCTCGCGAGCAGCGCGTCACGGGAGAACGTTGCCGCCTCGAGGCGGTCTCCCCGATTCAGCGCGTTCTCGGCAAGGTCGCACAGGCTCGGCACCAGCCAAAAGTCGGTGCCGGTCTCGCGCATCTCGCGCAAGACAGCCGTCAGCTTGGCGCGCTGACCCTCGAGATCGCCAGCAGC
>DASUSA010000347.1:0-3336 GCA_036375335.1 Candidatus Limnocylindria bacterium | reverse complement strand
GCCTGCCGTGAGCGACGACGTGACCGCATACGGGCGGAGTCTCGTCCAGCTTGCTACGGCGGTCGCCACTGCCCGGAGCCTGATGGAGGGCAGTTGGTACAGCGACGCATTCGCCGCAGCAACCGCGCTCACGGCGGCGCGCGTTCAGGTCGAGACCGCGAGTGCGGTGTGGGCGGCGGCGCTCGTCCCCGCGCTCGGGGCTTACGAGGGCGCCTGGAACGAGGTGAATGCCGCGGCGGCGGCGTTCGACGGTTCGCTCGCGCGCGGCGACGACGCGGCGGCCGGCCGTGCGCGCTTCGTGGCCGCGGCGGAGCGCGCCGCGCTCGGCTCGACGAGGCTCGGAGCGGCGACGCAATCGACGTTCGCGCCACTGACCCAGTCCGCATCCGCGATCGCGATCGCGCAGGCCTCGCTCGACACGGCGACCGCGCGCGCGAATCCGATATTCGATCCGTGGCGCGCCGCCGTCGCCCAGCTCGTCGGCCCGACCGCGGACCTGCAGCAGCGCGCGGCCGTCACGCAAAGCGCGCTCGCGCGCATCGGCGCCCTTCTGGATCTGCAGCGCACCGCGATCGACGGTGGGCTCGGATCGGCGGAACGCGCGCTCGTCGCGGCCCGCGAGGCCAGCGCACGCTCCGCGGCGCAGTCCGGGGCCACGATCGCGAACGCGCGTGAGCAGCGCGACCAGGCGCAGGCGCAGTTCGACGCCACGCGGGTGGACGAGGCCCTGAGCGGCGGTACGGTCACGTGGCTGCCCGCGCCGGGGGACGTCGTGCAACGCGGCCAGCGCCTCTATGCGGTCGATGGCGCCGCGGTCGGCCTGCTCTACGGTGAGGCACCGATGTTCCGCCGTATCGCGATCGGCATCGCGGGGCCGGATGTCGCTGCGCTCGAGACGAACCTCATCGCGCTCGGCTACCCGGCGACCGCAGACGGGACGTTCGATGCTGCCGACGCCGATGCGCTGCGCATGTGGCAGCGGGAGCTCGGCGTCGCCGACACCGGCGAGCTCCTGGTCGGCGCGGCGGTCTTCGCGCACGACGCGGTCCGCATCGCGGCGACACGCGTCCCCCTCGGATCGCCGCTCATCGCAGCCGCGCCGATCCTCGACGTGACCGAGGCGACGATGCTCGTGACGATCGCGCTTGATGCGACCCTCCAGACGAGCGTGCGCGCCGGCGACGTTGTGACCGTCCAGATCCCCGGCCGGTCGGCGCCGGCGGGCGGTCGCGTCGCGGCGATGTCCACCATCGCTCAGGCCAGCTCGACCCAACAGGCGCAGGGACCGCAGCGGGCCACAGTGACGGTCACCGTCACGCTGGACGATCCCGCGGCTGGCGGTGGGCTGGACCTCGCGCCGGTCCGGGTATCGATCGTCGACCAGGTGCATCGTGACGTGCTCGCGGTACCGGTGACGAGCCTGATCGCGCGGGCCGACGGGACGTTCGTGGTGCAGGTCCAGCGGGGCGCCGAGCGTGTCGCTGTCGTGGTGACCCCGGGGCTGTTCGGTGACGGCGGCCTCGTCGAGGTGACCGCGGCCGGTCTCGCACCCGGCGATCTCGTCGTCGTGCCGAATCCGCTTTGAGCGCCGTCCTCGAGCTCACCGGTGTCGAGAAGACCTATCCCGGCAGTCCGCCGGTGCGCTCGCTCCGCGGCGTGACCCTGCGCATCGAGTCCGGTGAGCTCCTGGCGATCGTCGGCCCGTCAGGATCGGGAAAGACGACCCTGTTGCACATCATGGGCACGCTCGACCGTCCGACCGCGGGCACGGTGCGGATCGATGGCCGCGACGGGCAGAAGCTGAGCGACGACGATCTCGCAGCCCTGCGCGCGCGGCATCTCGGGTTCGTGTTCCAGAGCTTCTTCCTCCTCGAGGGGCTCTCGGCGCTGGAGAACGTCGCAACCGGGCTCCTCTATCGCGGCATCGGCGTGGTCGAGCGGCGCACGCGAGCCGCGGAGGCGCTGCGCCGGGTGCGGCTCGACCATCGGCTGAGCCACGTGCCGGCACGGCTCTCCGGTGGCGAGCGCCAGCGCGTCGCGATCGCGCGTGCCCTCGTCGGTGACCCGTCGCTGATCCTGGCCGACGAGCCGACCGGGAACCTCGACTCCGCGAGCGGGCGCGAGGTCGTGGACCTTCTTCGAGAGCTAAACGGATCTGGTGTGACGATCGCGATCGTTACGCACAACGAGGCGATTGCGGCCTCGCTGCCGCGACGCGTCGAAGTGCGGGACGGTCTCATCGTGCATGACGCCGCCGGATGAGCGCGAAAGGGTCCCTTCGCGCGCGCGACATCATGCCACTCGCGCTATTCGGCCTACGCGCCCGTCGGACGCGGGCGGTCATGTCGGCGATCGGCATTGCGATCGGTATCTCGTTGATCGTCGCGGTCCTCGGGATCACCCGTTCTTCGCAGTCCGCGCTGCTCACTCAGCTCGATCAGCTGGGCACGAATCTGCTCCTCGTTCAGAACGGGCACGACCTCAACGGGCAGGAAACCGAGCTCCCGGCGACGGCGGTGACGATGGTCGCCGCGATGGCCGGCGTCGACCATGTGTCGGCGACCTCGCGCCTGGCGCAGACGGCGTTTCGGTCCGAGCTCATCCCGTCCTACCAGACCGGCGGGCTGGCCGTGCGCGCCACCGACACGCGCCTCGTGGCGACCCTCGACGCTGCCGTTGGGTCAGGCGTCTTCCTGAACGACGTGACGTCGGTGTATCCGGTCGCCGTCCTCGGATGGACGGCCGCGACGACGCTGGGGATCGACCGCACCGGCGGGGATGCGCGCGTCTGGATGGCCGGGCGCTATTGGCCGGTCATCGGCATCCTCGACCCGGTGCCACTCGCGCCGGAGATCGATCTATCGGTGCTCGTCGGCGGACCCGCCGCCGCGCGCTACCTGGGATACGACGGCGTCCCGACCCGGCTGTACATCCGCGCTGCGGTGGATCGCGTCGTGGATGTCGCGCAGCGACTCGCACCGACGGTCGTGCCCGCGGCTCCGTACCAGGCCGCGGTGCAGCGGCCGTCGGATGCGCTCGCCGCACGCGTACGGGTCGCGGAGTCAGGGACCGCGCTCTACCTCGCGCTTGGGGCGATCGCGCTGCTCATCGCTGCGGTCGGGATCGCGAACGTCATGCTCATCTCCGTGCTCGAGCGCCGCTCGGAGATCGGACTGCGCCGATCGCTCGGCGCAAGGCGACGCGACATCGCGCTCCAATTCATGAGCGAGGCCGTCTTGCTGTCCGGTCTCGGCGGCGCGGGCGGGACGCTCGCGGGCATCGCAATCACGGCCGCCATCGCGCGCGTGCAGGGCTGGGCGCTCCTCGTGCCGCCCA
>DASUSA010000346.1:0-4980 GCA_036375335.1 Candidatus Limnocylindria bacterium | reverse complement strand
CGTGTCGAGCGATCCGCGGGCTCGGTCGATCGCCGCATCGGTCCACGTCCCCGCGTACGCCTCGCTCGGCTCACTCGAGCGCGAAGAGCTTGATCCAACGGAGAAACTCGGCGCGCCACGCCGCGCGGCGCTCGCGAGCGTCGCGGCCCGGCGTCCCGCGCCGTCGCTCGGTTCGCCTGCGCGTGCGCTCGCGATCGCCGCGAGCATCCTCGGCGCTGTCCTGCTGCTGCTTGTCGTGGTGGTCCCGTCCGCCGCGGTGAGCGTGACGCCGTCGTCGATCCCGATGCCCGGCGCGTCGTTCACGATCCGCGCCGGGCCCGGTGGGGAAGTCCCGGCGCAGCCGCTGTCCGCGACGATCACGACGAAGGTCACCGGCACCGCCACGGGATCGCGGAGCGAAGAGATCAAGGCGACGGGCTCGGTGCATTTCACCAATCAGACGACCGACGATCTGACGATCGCAAGGGGCACAGTCGTCCAGACGACCACCGGCAGCGACCGGGTCCAATTCGCGACCACCGAGACGAAGACCCTGCCGCGCAGCGTCATCGTGTTCGTCACCGTCATCCCGGGTACCGCGGACGTCGCGGTCGAGGCTGTCGCGGGCGGCGTCGCCGGCAACGTGGCCGCGAACCGCATCGTGATCAGCAACAACGCCCGCTACCAGGTCACGAATCCGGCTCCAACGACCGGCGGCGACACGAAGAAGATCCCGGTGGTGATGGCCGAGGACTACACCCTCGCGACGGTGAAGGGGAACGTGGACAGCGCACTTGCCGACGAAGCGAACAACCAGAAGCTCCGGTGGAAATCACAGCTGGCTGGCGACGCGGTCGTGTGGGTCGGCATTCCCTCGCTCACGTCGCAGGGCGGCCTGAGCGACTTCGTCGGCAAGGAGGTCGCGACGTTCGACGTCCCGGTGACCGCGACCGTGCAGGGGTTCGCCGTGGCGGGCGACCAGCCGACGAAAGCGGCGCTCGAGCGGTACCGCACGATGGCCTCCCCGGGCAACGTGCTCGATGAACGGACCGCGCAGTTCACTGCCCCCGCGACCGTGGGGGACAACGGCGTGACCTGGAAGATCATCGCGTCCGGGACCCAATCGCCCCAGCTGGACTCCGCTCGGATTCGCGGCGCGCTGGCGGGCCGTACCCCGGCCGAGGTGGGCGAGCTGCTCACGGCGCAGGGCCTTCGAGTGACCGACCTGCGGATCTCGCCAAGCTGGTGGCCGCGCATGCCGCTGCTCGATGCGCGGATCGCGGTGAACTGACGTGCGTTATCTTGCGCTCGACGTCGGCGACCGCCGGATCGGTCTCGCGGTCGGGGATGACGCGTTCGGCCTGAGTCGCGCGTTGCCGACCCTTCGCCGATCGCGACGCCTCGAGGCGGACATCGAACGGATCGCAACGCTCGCACGCGGCGAGAAGGTGGGTGGCTTCGTGGTCGGTCTGCCGTTGACGCTGCGTGGCGAGGTCGGGCAGCAAGCGGAGCGAATCCGGCGCTTCGCCGCGGAGCTCGCGGTCACGGGCATCCCCGTGGAGCTGTACGACGAGCGCAATACGACGGTCGAGGCGCTCGGACGTGGCGCCGAGGATCCCGACGCCGGTGCCGCCCGTGTGCTGCTCGAGGACTTTCTGAGCACGAAGCGGTGAGCGAGACTCCGCCGATCTACCGCGGCCCGGTGCGCGCAAGCCCCGCTCGCGGCCGGGCGCGCCCCCCGCGCAAGCGCTCGAGCGCCGGCCCGCTGGTGTTCGCCCTCGTCGTGGTCGCCGCCGCGCTCGCGCTGTTCTTCCTCGCCCGGCCCCTCGCGACCGATGCGATCGTGCAGGCCGCCGACGACCACGACACGCTGCTCCGCCAATCGGCGGTGCGGGCGATCATCGCACCGAAGGTCGAGCCGCTCGTCGACATTCCGGCCGACCCGAACGCGAAGACCGTTGACTTCACCGTCCGCCGTGGCGCGAACGCGTCGCAGATCGCAGCGGACCTCCAGAGCGCTGGGCTCATCACGTCAGCGCTCGCGTTCAAGTTCGTCCTGTTCGAGAACGGCATCGAGAACTCGATGCAGACCGGAACGTACAAGGTCTCGGCCGCCCTGAGCCCGCGCGACCTCGCGACCCTCTTCCAAAAGGCTCCGGGCGACCAGGTCGCCCTGCGGATCATCGAGGGCTGGCGGTTGACCGAGGTCGCCGCGGCGGTGAACAAGGCGTTCCCGTCGATCAAGGCCGCGGACTTTGTCACCGCAGCGGTCGTGGGCACGCGGAACAACTTCGTGCTCAGCGGGCTCGATCCGAAGACATCGCTCGAAGGGTTCCTGTTCCCGGATACGTACTTCCTCCGGCCGGACGCCTCGACCGACCAGATCATCGGGATCCTCCTCGACAACTTCGAGACGAAGGCCGGTCCGGCACTGCGCACCGCCGCCGCAGCCCGAAGCGTCGCGATCTACGACATGGTGAAGCTCGCCTCGATCGTGGAACGCGAGGCGCGTGACCGCAAGGAGAGCCCGACCATCGCCGGCGTGTACCAGCATCGCCTCGACATCGCGATGAAGCTCGATGCCGATCCGACGATCCAGTACGCGAAGGGCACCTGGGATGAGCTCTCGCTGGACGACCTGAAGCTCGATTCCCCGTACAACACCTACCTGAACCCCGGCTTGCCGCCGAGCCCGATCGCGAATCCCGGGCTCGCCGCACTGCAGGCCGCAGCGCAGCCGGAGAAGACCGACTTCCTCTACTTCGTCGCGAAAAGTGACGGCACCGGCGACCACGCGTTCGCGAAGACCCTCGAGGAGCAAGAGGCGAACCGGGTCAAGTACGGGAACAAATGAGCGTCGTGTACCTGCTCGGCCATCCGGTCGAGCATTCGCTGTCGCCGGCAATGCACAACGCGGCGTTCCGCGCGCTCGGGCTCGCGCACTCGTACGAGGTGTTCGACGTGACCGCCGGTGCGCTGCCCGCGGCGGTCCAGCGGATCCGGACCGGTGAGCTGCTCGGCGCGAACGTGACCGTCCCGCACAAGGAGGCCGTGATGGCGCTGGTCGACACGTGGGACGGACCGACCGCGGAAATCGGCGCAGCGAACACGCTCTCGCGCACAGCCGATGGCAAGCGGGTCCTCGCGTCAAACACCGATGCGGTCGGCTTCGCGTACGCGACGCGGAGCCTGGCCTTCGAGGGCGCGCGCGTCTTGCTGCTGGGTGCCGGCGGCGCGGCCCGAGCGGTCCTCGTGGCCCTGCTGGTCCGGGGCGCGCACGTCGCGATCACGAACCGTTCGCCGGAACGCGCGCGGACGCTCGCGCGCGCGATCCCACATCCGGTCGAGCGCACGCCGCGGGTGATCGACTGGGCCTCGCGCACCGATCTCGCCGAGACCGACGTCGTGGTGAACGCGACCTCACTCGGCCTCCATGGTGAGGACCCATTGGACGGTGCACCGCTTCGCCGGGGTCTCACCATCGTGGATCTCATTCCGACAGCGGTCAGCACGCCGCTGGTGAAGCGCGCTCGGGACGCCGGGCTGGACGTCGTGGACGGCCTCCCGATGCTGCTGCAGCAGGCGGCGTCGTCGTTCAAGATCTGGACCGGGCAGGATGCGCCGGTGGACGTGATGCGGTCGGCTCTATTCGCGAGCGTCAGCTAGCGATGCGGTTCCTCACCGCGGGCGAGTCGCACGGCCCGGGCCTCTCGATCGTCGTCGACGGGGTGCCGGCGGGGCTCGTGATCGACGGTGCCGCGATCGACGCGGACCTGCGGCGCAGGCAGCTCGGATACGGTCGCGGGGCCCGCCAGCGCATCGAGCACGACCGCGCGCGCATCACCGGCGGGGTACGCCACGGCCGGACCACCGGCGCGCCCGTCGCGCTGTGGATCGAGAATCGCGACGCGGTCAACTGGGAGCGCGTCATGAGCGTGTCGCCCCTCCCGGAAGGACCCGACGCGGTCACCCGGCTCCGGCCGGGCCACGCGGATCTTGCCGGCGCGCTCAAATACGGCCACGAGGACGTACGCGACGTCATCGAGCGCGCGAGCGCCCGCGAGACCGCGGCTCGGGTCGCCGCGGGCGGCATCGCGCGGGCCATCCTCGCGACCGTCGGCGTCGACGTGCTGAGCGAGACCATCCGGATCGGCGAGGTCGCCACCACTGCGCAATTCGACCGCGAGGCCATCGAGGCGAGCGAGGTCCGTAGCGGGGACCCGGCGGCCTCCCTGCGTATGGTGAGCGCGATCGGCGCCGCCCGCGAGGCTGGCGACACGCTCGGCGGGGTGACCGCGGTGCGCGCCTCGAATGTCATCGCCGGGCTCGGCAGCTACGCCCAGTGGGACCGCCGGCTCGATGGCCGGATCGCCCAGGCCCTCGCGTCGATCCCATCGGCCAAGGGCGTGGAGTTTGCCGACGCGTTCGACGCGGCCGGCGAGCGCGGCAGCCGAGTCCATGATCCGATCGAGCGCCGTGGCGCCGGCTTCGGTCGCCCGCGCAACCGGGCCGGCGGCCTCGAGGGCGGGGTCACCAACGGCGAGGACGTCGTCGTGCGGGTCGCGTTCAAGCCCATCTCCACGCTCATGAAGCCCCTCCCGTCGGTCGACCTTCGGACTGGCGAGGCCGCCCCGGCGCACATCGAGCGGAGCGACGTCTGCATCATCCCTGCGGCCGGGGTGGTCGCCGAGGCGATGCTCGCGCTGGTCCTCGCCGACGCCCTCTGCGCCAAATTCGGCGAGGACGCGATCGACGACATCACGTCGGCCGTCGCGCGGTACCGCGAGCGTCTGAAGCCGATCGCCGACCGCTGATGCATCTCTTCCTGGTCGGGCCGCCGGGCATCGGCAAGTCGTCGGTCGCGCCGCTGCTCGCGCAGGCGCTGGGCGGGCGAGCGGTCGACCTCGACGACGAGATCGAGCGCGTGGCCCGGAAGCCCTGCACGAAGGTGATCACCGAGGACGGCCTGCCGCGGTTCCGCGCGCTCGAGTCCGAGGCCCT
>DASUSA010000345.1:0-5288 GCA_036375335.1 Candidatus Limnocylindria bacterium | reverse complement strand
TTCTTTGCGTGGCGTCTCGGCATCCGGACGGACGAACGACTGGGTACAGTGGCGGCCGGACGGTGAACATCCTCCGATTCCTGCGCGAGCAGGCGAAGGGCTACGACTGCAGCGTGTGCGGCCAGAACCACGCGCGGTCGGACATCCGCGTACTTGGGAAGCTCGAGTCCGCGTGGATCGTGCGGGTCACCTGTTCCAAGTGCAACACGTCCTTCAAGCTGCTCGTGGTCATCGACGAGGAGCGCGCGAACGTCAGCCCGGTCCAGGAGGCGATCCGCCGGCCGGAGCGCAAGCGCCGCCCCGCCGTCTCGCTGGACGAGGTGCTCGACGCGCACGAGTTCCTGAAGTCGTACGAGGGCGGCGTCACCGGGATGCTCGAAGACGCCGGCCGGCGCACGAGCGTCGAGCGCGACACCAAGGCCTAAGGGCGTGGGCCAGAACGCGGTCATCACCGGTTGGGGCTACTACGCTCCGTCGCGGGTGGTGACGAACTTCGATCTCGAGAAGGTCGTCGACACCTCCGATGAGTGGATCACCTCGCGGACCGGGATCAAGGAGCGGCGCTACGCGGCCGAGGGCGAGACCACCTCCAGCATGTCACTCCGTGCCGGCCGGCTCGCGCTCGAGAAGGCCCGTCTCCGGCCACAGGACCTGGACCTCGTCATCGTCGCGACCTGCTCGCCTGACTACCTCTTTCCTGCGACCGCCTGCATGGTCCAGGACGCCCTCGGCGCCGATCGCGCTGGGGCATTCGACATCGAGGCGGCCTGCACCGGGTTCGTGTCGGGCATCGCGATCGCCCGCGGGATGGTCGTGTCCGGCACGCATCAGAACGCGCTCGTGATCGGCGCGGAGACGCTCTCGCGGTTCCTCAACTGGAAGGATCGCTCGACGTGCGTGCTCTTCGCCGATGGCGCGGGCGCGGTGGTGGTCGAGGCGTCGAACGCATCGGTCGGGATCGAGTCCGCCGTGCTCCACAGCGAGGGTTCGAAGGGCGAGCTGCTCATGGTCGCTGCGGGCGGGGCGAAACACCCGGCATCGCAGAGGACGATGGAGCTCGGGCAGCACTTCATCACGATGGCCGGCGGGGAGGTGTTCAAGCTCGCGGTGAAGTCGATGGCCGACGCGGCTGAGGAGGCGATCGCCGAGGCGAACCTCCGGCTCGAGGACATCCAGCTGATGATCCCGCACCAGGCGAATCTCCGGATCATCGAGGGCGTCGCGAAGCGCCTGCACTTCCCGATGGACCGCGTATTCGTGAACATCCAGAAGTACGGCAACACGTCGGCGGCATCCATCCCGATCGCGTTGTGTGAGGCCGCGGCCGAAGGACGGCTGCGCCGCGGCGACAAGGTGCTGCTCGTTGCGTTCGGCGGTGGGTTCACCTGGGGCGCATCGGTGCTCGAGTGGTACGGCGAGCACGAGCCCGGGCGCCCGAAGTCGATCGTCGAGCGCGCGAGTCGTCGCGTTGAAGATCTCGTCGACCGAGTGCTCCCGAGCTAAGCGCCGATCGCGATCGCGATCGACTAGAACATCCATTCGATGCGTGGTCTCAACACCGCATCGCCCTGAAAAACACCGTCCGGCCTATTGACAGCACGCCCGGGTGGCGCCAAAGTGCACCCGCGTGGTGAGTAGTGGGGACTGGTGGGGAACCAGCAGGCCCCGGAATCGGAAGGGCGCACAGGCCAGTTGGAAACGTACTTTGCCGGCGAATTCTCCCACGCGTTGGACGAGAAGGGTCGGCTGGCGGTCCCCGCAAAGTTCAGAGCCCGCTTCAAAGAAGGAGCGGTCGTGACCCGTTGGACCAACGAGTGCCTCGCAGTGTTCCCGACCAGTGAGTGGGAGGCGATCAACGCCGAGATCCGCAAGCGGCCCCGCACGGACCGGACGGTCCAGACCTTCGTCCACTTCCTCGTCGGGGGAGCGCACGAAGCGGACCTCGACGCCCAAGGCCGGATCAGCATCCCCGCGCATCTCCGCCAGTACGCGGGGCTCACCGATGACGCGATCGTCATCGGCGCGAACGACCGGCTCGAGCTCTGGGAGCCCGACCGCTGGCACGCCCGCCTCGCCCAGGTCGAAGGGTCGATCAGCGACAGCCTCGCGGACCTCGGGATCTAGCGATGGGAGGGCTCACGAGCCGGTTCTCTTGGTCGAGGTCCTCGCCCAGCTTGCTCCCAAGGAAGGTGGCCGCTTCCTCGACGGCACGGTCGGCGGGGGAGGCCATGCCGCCGCCCTCCTTGACGGCACCGCGCCGGATGGCCGACTTCTCGGGCTCGACGTCGACCCTGCGGCTCTGGCGATCGCGCGACGGGAGCTGGCGCGCTTCGGCGATCGCGCCGTACTCGTCAACGCCAACTTCGCGGATCTCGCCGCGGTTGCCCGCGAGCACGACTTCATCGGCATCGATGGCGTCCTCCTCGATCTCGGCCTCTCGTCGATCCAGCTCGCCGACGACGCCCGTGGCTTCAGCTTTCGCGCTTCAGGACCCCTCGACATGCGGTCCGACCCGCGGCTCGAGCTCACGGCGGCCGACCTGGTGAACAGCTGGGACGAGCGCGACCTGCGGCGGATCTTCACCGAGCTTGGTGAGGAGCCCGAGGCCGCGCGCGTCGCGGGCGCGATCGTCCGGCGCAGGGCCCGGGGCCCGTTCATCGCCGCGGACGAATTCGGCCGCTTCGTGGCCGGCGTGAAGACGCGCCGCCCTGGGAAGATCGACCCGGCCACCCGCGTGTTCCAAGCGCTCCGCATGGCCGTCAACGACGAGCTCGGCAATCTCGCTCGGGGCCTCGAGGCCGCGATGCAGGTGCTCGCACCGGGCGGCCGCCTAGCGGTCATCGCGTTCCACTCGCTCGAGGATCGGGCTGTGAAGCAGTTCATGGCCCGTGAGTCGCGCGATTGCATCTGTCCTCCCCACCTCCCCACCTGCGTCTGCGGTCACCGCGCGGGTTTGCGCGTCGTCTCCCGTCGGCCGTTGATGGCGGCTGACGCCGAGACGATGCGCAACCCGCGCGCCCGCAGCGCCAGGCTTCGCGTCGCCGAGAAGCTCGGCTCGTGATCGCGTCCCAGGCGGTCCGCCTTGTTTCGGCGTCCCCGCGAAACCGCCCGTCACGCGCCGCGCACGCCGCCCCCGCGCGTCGGCGCACAACGGAGCTGCGATCGCGGACCGCGCTCCTCGGCCGTACCCATGCCGTCGCGGCCGTGCGCGCCGCGTCCTGGGATCTTCGGATCTTCGGCGCGGCGATCGCGGCGATCGTGTTCTGTTTCGCACTTGCGCTCGTCTACGTGTCACAGACGACGGCGCTCTCGGTCGCCGGGTACGACGTTCAGAAGCTCGCGGCCCAGCGTGACGAGCTGCGCAGGCAGAACTCCCTGCTCGAGGTCCAGGGCGCGCGACTCGACTCGCCCGCGCGCATCGCGATCGATGCTCAGCGTCTCGGCATGGTCCGCGCCCGCTACGTGCCGGTGATCCCCGCGCAAACGCTCATCGCGAAGCGCTAACCCAAGCTCGCGCGCGACGGAGGAAGGGTGCAGACGGTACGGCCCCGGCGTCTCCGCTTGCTGTTCGCGCTGTTCGCCGTCGCGTCCCTCGTGCTCGCCGGCCGCCTCGCCTACTGGCAGACACTCGGCCGCGCTGACCTCCTCGCCCGAGCCACCGATCAGGTCCGCAGCGACCTGGTGGTCGCGGCGCATCGCGGGATCATCAGGGATCGCAACGGCGCGATCCTCGCGACCACCGTCGAGCTCCGCTCGCTCTACGCCCTGCCGAAGCTCGTCCCTGACAAGGTCGCGGCCGCGGCGGCCATCGGAGTGCTCTTGGGCCGCGATGCCGCGCCGATCCGAGCCGCGCTCGAGTCCGGCGCCGAGTGGCTCTACGTGCAGCGCTGGCTCCCGGAGGCGACGTCCAACGCGATCGCCGCCCTCAACATTCCGGGCCTCGGTTTCCAGAACGAGCCGAAACGCCTGTACCCGAACGACGCGATCGGCGCGTCGGTGCTCGGCTTCGTCAACGACAACGGAGTCGGCGTCACCGGCATCGAGGGCTACTACGACGCCCAGCTGCGGGGGACCGATGGCCGCCTGGTCGTCGAGCGGGATCCGGCGAACCGCGATCTCGCGGTCGGCCTCCGTGAGGCCGTCGCGCCGCGCAACGGCGTCGATCTCACCCTCACCATCGACCTCGTCGCCCAGACGGCCGCCGAGCGCGAGCTCGCCGCGGCGATGAAGAAGGAGCACGCGACGAGCGGCTCCGTCCTCGTGGTCGACCCCACCGACGGCTCGATCCGGGCGCTTGCGTCCGCGCCGACGTACGACCCGGCCGCCGTCCGCGTCGCGGACCCCGAGGCGCTTCGCGACCGTGCGATCGCCTGGCCGTACGAGCCGGGATCGACGATGAAAGCCGTGACGATCGCAGCCGCGCTGAACGAGAAGGTCGTCAAGCCGACGGATTGGTACAACGACGTCGGCTACACCGTCGTCGGCGGGCGCCGGCTGAACAACGCCCTCAGCAAGGCGTACGGGCCGACGACCGTGACCCAGATCCTCGAGCGCTCGCTGAACGCCGGCGCGGCGTGGGTCGGGCAGAAGCTCGGCGCGCAGCGCCTTGCCGACTACTTCGCGCGATTCGGCTTCGGGAAGCCGACCGGTGTGGACCTGGCCGGCGAGGTCACCGGCACCGTGCGCCCCCTCGCCGAGTGGTATCCGGTCGACGTCGGCACGGCGTCGTTCGGGCAAGGGGTGAGCGTGTCACCGCTGCAGCTCGCGATGGCCTACGCGGCCCTCGCGAACGGCGGGACGCTCTATCGGCCCTACGCGGTGGCGAGCCGGCGCGATGCGGACGGGGAGCACCGCACCGCGCCGGTCGCCGTTGATCAGGTCGTGACGCCCGACACGGCCGCGACCTTGCGGACCATGCTCTTGGCCACGGTCGATGACGGCATCGCCCACAACGCCTCGATCCCCGGATTCAGTGTCGCCGGGAAGACCGGCACGGCACAGATCGCCGGCTCGGACGGCAGCTACATCGACGATCAGTACGTCAGCTCGTTCGCGGGGTTCTTTCCGGCAGATGACCCGAAGTACGTCGTGCTCGTCGTGCTCGAGAAGCCCGACTCGCGCCTCTTCGGCACGGTGACCGCCACCGATGCGTTCAAGGGCATCGCTCAGGACATCCTTCGTTACGCGCGCATCCAGCCGGACCGCAGACCCTGAGAGATCCGCGGAGCCCTCGCATCGACCGCGTTGTTCACGCTCGAACGACTCCTCGCCGCGAGCGGCGGCCGGGT
>DASUSA010000344.1:0-5976 GCA_036375335.1 Candidatus Limnocylindria bacterium | reverse complement strand
CGGCGCAGTCGTTCGTCCAGGAGAGCTTCGACGAGCCCGCCTCGACCCTACACATCAACATCCAGTCGCAGGTGAACATCCTCGAGTCCGTGCGCCGGCACGGCAAGCAGATCCGGGTGCACGTGGCCGGATCGAGCGAGGAGTACGGGCTCGTCCACCCGGACGAGGTCCCGATGAAGGAGACCAACCCGCTGCGGCCGCTCTCGCCGTACGCGGTGAGCAAGGTCGCGCAGGACAAGCTCGCGTACCAGTACTTCAAGTCGTACGGCCTGCACGTTGTCGTAACCCGCGGGTTCAACCACACCGGTCCGCGCCGCGGGCCGGTCTTCGCCGACAGCACCTTCGCCAAGCAGATCGCCGAGATCGAGGCCGGCTTCCATCCGCCGGTCATCTACCACGGCGATCTCACGAGCAAGCGCGACCTGTCGGACGTCCGCGACATCGTGCGGGCGTACTGGCTCGCGCTCGAGAAGGCCGAGCCGGGCGAGAGCTACAACGTCGGGAGCGGCCGCACCCACACCATCCGCGAGATGCTCGACGTGCTGCTCGGCTACTCGAAGCTGAAGATCCGCACCGAGGAGGACCCCGCCCGGCTGCGGCCGAGCGACGTGCCGATCCTGTGGGCCGATCCGACGAAGTTCCGGGCTGCCACCGGTTGGGAGCCGAGGATCCCGTTCGAGCAGACCTTGCGCGACGTTCTGGATTATTGGAGAGAGCGCGTGGCGGCCGAGGGCGGCCGACCGGCGCGCTTGGGGGTGTAGGCGATGCCGGACATTGGCGCAATTTGGAGCGGATTCGTCAACAGCGCGATCGTGCAGCTCGCGGTGCGGTTCATCGGCCTGTACCTCTTCGTCCTGTACATCGCGCAGATCTTCTGGACCTTCCGCGACGCGCAGAATCGCACCGAGAACCGGATCCTCCCGGTGCTCGCGGCGTTGCTCGTCACGTTCGTCCCGGTCCTCGGCCTGTTCATCTACCTCATCGTCCGGTCGCGCGAGACCCTGGGCGAGGCCTACGAGCGTCAGCTCGCGGAGGAGAGCCTCCTCGCGGAGGCCGAGCAGCGGATCGTCTGCCCGACCTGCCACGAGCGGGTGAACGAGGACTTCATCCTCTGCCCGACGTGCCGCACGCGACTGAAGCGGGTGTGCCCGAACTGCGCGAAGCTCATCCGGCCCGAGTGGAACATCTGCCCGTACTGCGCGAAGGACTTCGACGAGCGCGACTGGACCGTCCACACGGGCGGAAAAGACATCGCCGCCGTCGGGGAGAAGGCCTCCACCACCTAGTTTCGCGTCGGGACCGCACGACGCGCCGGTGGACGATCCGGGTCCACATCCCGTGGAACCAGGGGAGCGGGTTGGGCGTGTGCTCGCGGCCCGCTTTGACCGCTGTTGGAGCCAGGGCTAATCTCGCTGAGCCGCGCGGAGCTGCCCTCGGAGCGTCCGGGAGCGCGTGCGCGGAGGAGGAGCACATACATGTTGCGAGCCTTGCGTTCTGCCGCAGTCGTCGCGCTGGCCACGCTCATCGTCGCGACCGCCTGTAGTTCGGCCGCGACGCCGTCGTCAGGGACGCTTCCGCCCGGCACCACGATCAACGTCATGTCGCTGTGGGGTGGAAGCGAACAGGATGCCTTCCAAAAGGTGCTCGACGCGTTCAAGGCGAAGACCGGCGTCACGGCGAAATACGAGTCCATTCGCCAGGACTACGCGACAACGCTCCAGACGCGGATCTCCGGTGGGAACCCGCCTGACGTTGCGATCATCCCGGGCATCGGGTTCCTCCGACAGTTCGCCCACCAGGGCTCGCTGAAGAAGATCTCCGATCTGGGGATCGACGTGAACGGGATCAAGTCCAGCTACCCCCCGGGCATCCTCGAGATCGGGCAGGTCGACGGAACTCAGTACGCGATCATGGTCAAGTTCAACAGCAAGAGCACCGTGTGGTACCGGCCGGACAAGTTCAAGGCCCTCTCGCTGCAGCCGGCCACGGACTGGAACAGCTTCACGAAGCTCCTCGGCGACATCAAGGCCAAGGGCCAGGTACCCCTCGGCCTGGGCGCCGGTGACTCATGGACGCTCACGGACTGGTTCGAGAACATCTACGTCCGCCAGGCTGGTCCCGACAAGTACGACCAGCTGTTCAGCGGCAAGCTGCCCTGGACCGACGCGTCGGTCAGCGCAGCCGTCGACACGATGAAGCAGGCCCTGACCGACCAGAACGTCGCGGGCGGCATCACGGCCGCCTTGGGCCGCAACTTCACCGATGGCATCGGTCAGACGTTCAGCGCGAACCCGCAAGCCGTCATGTACTACGAGGGTGGATTCGTCGGCGGCATCGCGATGGGCCAGACGAACACCGCCCTGAAGCCGGCCGAGAGCATCGATTGGTTCGACTTCCCGAGCATCAACGGGAATAAGGGCGTGACCATCGGCGGAGACGTCATCTCGGCGTTCACGACCAAGCCGGGGGTCAAGGAATTCTTCCAATTCATGACCTCCGCGGACTCCGGATCGGTTTGGGCCGGTACGGGCGCGATCATCTCGCCGATCAAGTCGGTCGCGGCGAGCGCATACCCGAACGACCTCGCCAAGCGCGAAGCGGCGCAGGTGGCGAACGCCACGGCCGTCCGCTTCGACGGATCCGATCTGCTGCCATCGGGTGGTGGCGACGACATGGGCGCCGCGCTGCAGGACGCGCTGCGTGGCAAGACAGTCGACTGGGCCAAGTTCGAGCAATCGATCCAAGCCAAGTGGAAAGCCGAGAAGTAGCGACGGCTGCGATCTGATCTTGGGAGCGAGCGGGTGTCTCACCCGCTCGCTCCCGTCATGATGGAGAGAGATGGGTCTCGCGCCGACACCGGCGATAACGACTCCCCTGCGACGGACCGCTGCGAGACGGGCTCGCCGCGCGCAGGGCTCGGGCGGCCCGAGCTGGTCCGCGGTGTTGTTCCTGCTGCCGGCCCTCGTGCTCCTCGTGGTCTTCCTGCTGTACCCCACGCTCTACACGATCCTGCTGAGCTTCAATCGCGGGCGAAACGGCGTGTTCAGCGAGTGGGTCGGTCTCGACAACTACACCCGCCTGTTCAGTGATCCCGATTTCCCGAGCCTCGGCTTCCCGCCATCCGGCGCGCTCTGGAACAACGTCCTCTGGATGGTCTTCTACACGAGCGCGGTGATCGCCCTCGGACTGATCATCGCCGTCGTCGCGGCCCGGGTGCGATACGAGTCGATCATCAAGACCATCGTCTTCATCCCGATGGCGATCGCCGCGACCGCGCTCGCGGTGATCTGGAAGTTCATGTACGCGCCTGACGCGACGCTCGGCCTGCTCAACGCGGTGGTCGGCACCGTCGGTGTCGCTCCGCTGTCATGGCTCGGCGACGAGCGGCTGGTGAACCCCGCGCTCATCGTGGTCGGGGTGTGGGGATCGGTCGGCTTCGCGACGGTGATCCTCTCGGCGGCGGTGAAGAGCATTCCTGCCGAGATCGTCGAGTCCGCGCGGGTCGAAGGCGCGAGCGAGCGCCAAGTGTTCTTCAGGATCATCCTGCCCATGGTCAGCCTCCCGATCTCCGTGCTCGCGGTCACTCTGATCGTGAACGTGATCAAGCTGTTCGATCTCATCTACGTGATGACCTTTGGTGGGCCTGGGAAGGCGAGCCGCGTGATCGCGTTCACCATGTACCAACAGGCGTTTCAAGCTGGGCAGTACGGCTATTTCTCAGCGGTCGCGGTCGTGATGCTCATCTTGCTCGTGCCGATCATGGTGTTCAACGTCCGTCGCTTCCGGACGCGAGCCGTCACATGAGCGGCGGCGTCCTCGCTGGTCCCGCCTTTCGACCGGCAACGCCCGCGGGCCGGATCGTCGCCGTGCTCGAGCGCTCGGTCGTGCACATCGTCCTTGGGCTCATCGGCCTGATCTGGCTGGTCCCGACGATCGGGCTGCTGATCACCTCGTTCCGCCCGCGGTCCGACATTCAGGCGACCGGCTGGTGGGACATCTCCCAGCTGCACCTCACGCTCGAGAACTACCGGCAAGTGCTCGAGGCGCAGGGGATGCTCCAGGCGTTCGTGAACACGGTCGCCATCGCGGTCCCCTCGACGATCCTTCCGCTCGTCATCTGCTCGCTCGCGGCCTACGCGTTCTCATGGATGCGATTCCCGTTCCGCGACACGCTGTTCCTCATCGTCATCGCCTTCCTCCTCGTTCCGGTGCAGGTCGCCTTCATCCCGGTGCTCACGATGTCGCGAGATCTGGTGCCCGATCTCGCGCTGACCCGAGGGTACGGGGCCGTGTGGCTTGCGCACACCGCCTTTGCGCTCCCGTTCGGGATCTTCCTGCTGCGCAACTTCTTCATCACGTTGCCTCCGGACATGATCGAGGCCGCGCGGATGGACGGCGCGTCGGAGGCCCGGATCTTCCGGACGATCGTCGTGCCCGTCTCGGTACCGGCGATCGCGGCCTACGGCATCTTCCAGTTCCTCTGGGTCTGGAACGATCTGCTCATGGCCCTCGTGTTCGTGCAGGACGGGTCGAAGGCCCCGATGACCCGGGCGATCCAGAATCTGCTCAGCCAGTACGGCACCGAGTGGCATCTGCTCGCCGCGGGGGCGTTCCTGTTGATGGTCGTCCCGCTGATCGTGTTCTTCAGCCTCCAGCGTTACTTCGTCCAGGGGCTCCTCGCCGGTTCGATCAAGTAGTGCCCCCGTCGGACGGTCGCGCGGGCATCGACCCGGCAGTGGCGCGCACGGTCGCCGCGGAGGCCCGCCGGATCCTCGCGTCGAACCGTCGGCGCGGGGTGTCCGAGTGGGACGGCAAGCACTTCGACTTCGTGTGTCCGTCGCCGACGCACTACCCATTCCAGTGGCTGTGGGACAGCGCGTTTCATGCGATCACTCTGCTCCAGGTCGATCCCGAGCTCGCGAAGCAGGAGCTCCGCTGCCTGATGCAGGGGGCTCGGGCCGACGGCTTCTTCCCGCACATGCTCCTTTGGGAAAAGCGCCTGAACCCCCAGTGGCTCCAGCCGGATTACTCGATCCGCCTGGCCCACCCGTTCTACACCGCCACCACCCAGCCGCCGGTCTTCGCCCGAGCGGTCGAGCGGATCTACGAGGCGACGCACGATGCGGCGTTCGTTCGCGAGCTGTTCCCGCCGATGGCGAAGTTCTTCGAGTGGCTCGCCCGGGTCCGCGATCAAGACCGGGACGACCTCGTGGCGATCATCCAGCCCGACGAATCCGGGCTTGATGCGAGCCCGAAGTACGACGAGCCGATGGGCATCCCACGCGATCCGCCGAGTGAGACGCTGCCGGCGCTCCGGCGCTCGATGCAGCGGCTCTTCCGGGGCTACGAGGGCCTCTCGATGGAGCGAGAGCCGCAGATCGATCTCTTCCTGGTCGAGGACGTGATGGTGAATGCGATCTACGCGGATGGCCTTCGGGCCCTTGGGCACCTCGCCCGCGAGGTGGGGCTGCCCGGCGCAGCTGACTACGACCGGCAATACCGCCGGACGCTCGATGCCCTCATGGCCAAGTGCTGGGACGATGAGCGCGGCGTGTTCTGGGACCTGTCCGGAGCGCGCGAGGCGCCGCTGCGGGTGCTCACGTTCACCTCGCTCTTTCCGTTGATCCTTCCCGATCTGGAGCCGCGAATCGCGCGCCGGCTCGTCACCGACCACCTGCTCAATGAGACGGAATTCTGGATGCCGTACCCGATCCCGAGCGTGGCAGCGAGCGAGCCCAGCTTTGACCCCGGATGGCTCACCCGGACCACGTGGCGGGGGCCGACGTGGGTCAACGTCAACTGGTACCTGTACTGGGGCTTGCGCGAGCACGGCTTCGGCGAGGTCGCGCGCGAGCTCGCGGCGCGCACCGTGGCGATGCAAGCGATCGGCGGGATCCGCGAGTTCTACGACCCGCGCACCGCTGCCGGACAGGGGGCCACCGACTTCGGTTGGTCGTGTTTGGTGCTCGACCTGAT
>DASUSA010000343.1:0-2352 GCA_036375335.1 Candidatus Limnocylindria bacterium | reverse complement strand
AGCGCCGCGCCGCCCGACACGATGTAGCGGAAGCGCCCGCCGAATTGGCGGTGCACGCTCGTGAACAGGATCCGGCGCAGGCCCATCGGCAGGCGCCGCGCGATCCGCCGCAGCCTCGCGAACAGCTCGGCCTTGCCTTGCGCCTCCGCCTGTCGTTGGATGCCGAGGAGGATCGACCGCACCGCCGCCGGAGTGATGAGGATCATCGAGACGCGGCGCTCCTTGAACGTGCGGCGGATGACGGCCGGTTGCCGGCTGGTCGGGTACACGACGGACGCGCCGGTGAGCAGGAGCGTCCAGAAGCCCGCGAGCTGCTCGAACATGTGCGAGAGCGGGATGAACGAGAGCAACCGCTGCTTCGGCCCGATCGGGAAGATCTGCCGCGCGGACTCGGCGTTCGACAGCACGTTGCGGTGGGTGAGCATCGCGCCCTTCGGGTCACCGGTGGTCCCAGAGGTGAACACGATCTCGGCGAGGTCCTCGCCCGCGAGGTCGGCAGGAGGCAACGCGGCCAGCCCGATGGCGAGCTCGGGCAGCTTCTCCATTTCGTGCAGCGGGATACCCAGCGTCAGGGCGCGCTCGCGGGTCTGCGCGGAGACGATCACGGCCGTGGCGCGCGTCCGTTCGACGATCTTGTGCGCGAAGTCAGGAAGCGAGTTCACGTCGAGTGGCACGAGCACTGCGCCGATCCGCAACGCGGCGAGGAACGCGATGCCGTACTCGGGCCGGTTCACGCCCCAGATGACGACGCGGTCGCCGCGCGCTATGCCGGCGTCGGCGAGGTGGCAGGCGACGCGCGGAACGAGGTCGGCGAGGTCGCGGTACGTCCAGACTCTCGTGCGGAACCCGGGCCGGATGATGAGCGCCGGCTTGTTCCCGAACCGCGCCGCGGACGCTTCGAGGATCTCGTTCAGCGTGTTCAGGCCCAGACCTCCGCGAGGCCGCGCAGCGCGTCGCGCGCGCCGCCGCGCATCGGCGGGTAGTGCGCGAAGCAGATCGTCTCCACGTCGAGTTCGGCGAGCCGAGCGACGGAGCGCCGTGCTTCGACGAGGTCGTCGCTGAAGACCTGATGCGGCGGCGTCAGCCGACCGTTCCGGAACTGCAGCACATCGCCGCTGAACAGGAGCCGCCGGGCCGGCGCGTAGAGGCAGACGCTGCCGGGAGTGTGGCCGGGCGTGTGGACGACGTGCAGGCCGCCGAGGGCGGAGAGCACGTCGCCGTGCAGCAACGGCTTGGGGTCGTTGAGCGGACGGGTGAGGAACGCGATCACCTGGCCCGGCACCGGATGCGCGATCACGTCGCGCCAGCCCGTGCGCAGCCGGTCGGCGTCGGCGGGATGGATGTGGACGATCGCGTCCGATGCGCTGGCGATCTCGGCGACCCCGCCGATGTGATCGGGATGACCGTGGGTGCACACGATCCGGGTGATGTCCCGCTCGCTCCGGCCGATGCGCGCGAGGTAGCGCTGGACGAGGCGGCCGGAGCCGCGGTGCCCCGCGTCGATGAGCATGAGCTCGCCGTCGACGATGAGGTACGCCGTCGCGCCGATGACGCGCACCGCGTGGACGCCGGGAAGGACCTCCAACCGCCTACCTCAGAGCCCGAGCGGACGCGGCCGCGGGCCGCGACGATGCTAGAACCCCACCGTCTTCCAGAGGAGATTCGCGACGCTCAGTACGAGCAGCACCACGATGAGCTGACGGAATCGCGCCTGATCGAGCCGGGCCCGGAAGAAGATCCCGGCCATGAGCGCGAGCAGAGTGGGCACGAGGCCAAGCAGTCCGATCGCGACGATGTTCGGGGTATACAGGCCGAGGAGGGCGTAGCCGGCCAGCTGGATCACGGCGTTCAGCTCGAAGATCGCGGCGAGCACGATCACGTAGTCGTGGCGATCCATCTTCCGCGCGTGGAAGAACGAGCCGATGAGCGGGCTCGCGATCGAGGTCGTTCCCTGGAGGACCCCGCTCACGAACCCGACGACCGGCCCGAGGATCCGCGCCCGCCGCGCGCCGGGGTCGTCGCCGATGAGCCGGTCACCGCGGAGCAGGAACACCGCGACCATGACGGAGATGAGGATCGCGAAGGTCCGCTGATCGAGCAGCGCGAGCAGATTCACGCCGATCGCGGTGCCGACCGCGCTCGCCACGATGATCGGCGTGATCGTGCGCAGCACGTCGAGCCGGCGCCAGCCCTGGATCAGCAGGATCGAGTTGGCGGCGAAGATCGGGATCGTCACGATGACGACGGCGGCCTTGGGACCGACCACGCCGGCCAGGATCGGCGTGGCCAGCAGCGGCAGACCCATCCCGGTGATGCCCTTTGCGAATCCCGCGACGCCGAGCCCGACGATGA
>DASUSA010000342.1:0-2922 GCA_036375335.1 Candidatus Limnocylindria bacterium | reverse complement strand
CGAGTGAGCGCGGTGACGACGCCGAGCAGCGTCGCAATGAGACCGTCGCGCATCCGGAGGCAGTGTACGTGGCCGATATGCTCCCGCTGTGCGTCCTCGGATCAGCCTCGTCGTGCCGATGTTCAACGAGGAAGAGAACATCGAGCACGCGCTGCGGGTGGCGACCGAGGCGCTCACCCAGTTCACCGATGGCCACGAGATCGTCGCCGTCGACGACGCCTCGACCGATCGCTCGCCCGAGATCCTCCGGGGGCTTGCCGAGCGGGACCCGCGGATCCGGATCATCCGGCACGACCGCAATCAGAAGCTCGGGGGCACCCTGCGCGACGGATTCGGGGCAGCGCGCATGGAGCTCGTGCTGTACATGGACGCCGATCTCCCGTTCGATCCACGCGAGATCGGCCGCGCCATCAGCGCGATGGACGTCACGCGCGCCGACATGATCGCCGCCTACCGCTACGACCGGACAGGCGAGGGCTTGCGGCGGGCGGTGTACTCCTACGTGTACAACGGTCTGATCGGCGTGCTCTTCGGCTGGCCGCACCGCGACATCAACTTCGCGTTCAAGCTCATGAAGCGGGAGATCCTGGAAGCGGTCGAGCTCCGGTCGGAGGGCTCGCTCATCAGCGCCGAGCTCATCACCAAGGCGAAGAACCTCGGCTTCACGGTCCAGCAGATCGGACTCGACTACTTCCCGAGGACGCGCGGCCGGTCGACGCTGTCGTCCATGGGAGTGATCCTGAAGATGCTGCGGGAGCTCATTTCGCTCTATCCGGAGATGCGCCATCGGCCGAAACAGGGCCTCAAACCGGCCTCGGGCACCGCCCGGACCGAGGACGGACCGAGTGGTTTTCCGGTAGACTGACGACAGAAATAGAGATCTAAGAGATCTAGGAAAGGACAACGGGTGCCGCTCGCAGAAGCCGCTCCAGTCAAGAGTGAGGTCATTAAGGCGAACCGCCAGCACGAGACGGACACCGGGTCACCGGAAGTCCAGATCGCGCTCCTCACCGAGCGGATCAAGCATCTGACTGAGCATCTCCGCACTGCCGCGCACGACAATCACAGTCGGCGTGGATTGCTCATGATGGTCGGCCAGCGCAGGCGGCTGCTCGCATACCTTCACCGCAAGAGCCCCGAGCGCTATCAGGAGATCATCGGACGCCTCGGACTCCGTCGGTAAGGACCCTCGCGGCACCCTAAGGACCAAATCGTGGCAGTCACACGCTCACAGGCGACGATCAACGACAAGCCCCTGACCTTCGAGACCGGCAAGTACGCGCGCCAGGCCGGCGGCGCGGTCACCGTGCGCTATGGCGACACCCTCGTGTTCGCGGCAGGCACCGTCGCGAAGACGACCCGGCCCGGCATCGATTTCTTCCCGCTCACCGTCGATTTCGAAGAGCGGCTCTATGCGGCCGGGAAGATCCCGGGCTCGTTCCCCCGCCGCGAGGGCCGTCCGTCGGAGGAAGGCATCCTCACCGCGCGGCTCACGGACCGCCCGATCCGGCCGCTCTGGCCGAAGGGCTTCAAGAACGACGTGCAGGTGATCGTGTCGGCCTGGTCGAGCGACCAGGAGAACGACTACGACGTCCTCGCGGTGAACGCGGCCTCGGCCGCGCTCCACATCTCGAATGCCCCATTCGAGGGTCCGCTCGGGTGCGTCCGGGTCGGCACCGTCGACGGCACGTTGACGCTGAACCCGACGATCACTCAGATGCTCGAGAGCGAGCTCGACCTCGTCGTCGCGGGCACCAAGGACTCGATCATGATGGTCGAGGCCGGCGCCCAGCAGATCTCCGAGGACAAGCTGATCGAAGCCCTCGGTCTTGCCCAGCAGGGCATCGCCAAGCTCTGCGAGGCCCAGGAGGAGCTCCGCCGCGCCGCCGGCAAGCCGAAGCTCGTGTGGGCCCCTCCGGCCCGCGACGAGGCCCGGCTGGCCCCGATCCGCGACTTCTTCGCCCAGCGCCTTCGCGCGAAGCTCCGCAACGCGGACAAGGCTGAGCGCGAGGCCGGCCTCGACGCCGTGAAGGACGAGGCGCTCAAGCAGTTCATCACGCCCGAGGCGAAGACCACTCCCGAAGAGGTCATCGCCGAATGGGACGCCGTGCTCGAGCACGAGTTCCGCACCGCGGTCGTGGACGAGAAGCTCCGCCCCGATGGCCGCGGCACCAAGGACATCCGCGAGCTCGAGATCGAGGTCGGCGTACTGCCGCGGGCCCACGGCTCGGCGGTCTTCCGCCGCGGCCAGACCCAGGTGCTGTCGGTCGTGACGCTCGGACCGTCTGGCGACGAGCAGATCATCGACACCCTCTCGCCGGTCGATACGAAGCGCTTCATGCATCACTACAACTTCCCGCCGTACTCGGTCGGCGAAGTGCGGATGATGCGCGGCGCCGGACGGCGCGAGATCGGTCACGGCGCGCTCGTCGAGCGCGCGATCCTCGCGGTCATCCCGACCAAGGAAGAGTTCCCGTACACGATCCGCATCGTGAGCGAGACGCTCGAATCGAACGGCTCCTCGTCGATGGCATCAACGTGCGGTTCGACGCTCGCGCTGATGGACTGCGGGGTGCCGATCAAGACCATGATCGGCGGCATCGCCATGGGCCTGGTCCTCGAGAACGGCAAGCACACGGTCCTCACCGACATCCAGGGACTCGAGGACCACTACGGCGACATGGACTTCAAGGTCTGCGGCTCGGACCAGGGCATCACCTCGCTCCAGATGGACATCAAGGTCAAGGGCATCACGCTCGAGATCATGCGCGAGGCGCTCGCGCAGGCCCGCGAGGCGCGGCTCTTCATCCTCGGTGAGATGCGGCAGGTCATCGACAAGCCGCGCGCCGAGCTCAACAAGTTCGCCCCGCGCATCGACACCGTGAAGATCAACCCCGACAAGATCCGCGACATCATCGGGCC
>DASUSA010000341.1:0-3871 GCA_036375335.1 Candidatus Limnocylindria bacterium | reverse complement strand
CCTTCTGCCGGGTGGCCGGGCTCGAGCGGCTCGAGGCCGATCCGGCGTGGCGGGACGGATCGACGCGGAACGAGCGCGCTTCGGAGCTCGCGTCCATCATCGAGGCGATGACGACGACCCGAACGACCGGCGACTGGATCGCCGCCCTCTCTGACGCGGGCGTCCCGTGTGGTCGGATCAACGACCTCGCCGACGTGTTCGCTGATCCGCATCTCGCCGCGCGCGGCCTGTTCGTCGACCTCCCCCATCCGACCCTCGGATCGGTGCGGGCGATCGGCTCGCCGCTGCATCTCTCGGACACGCCGCCGGTCATGCGTCGTGCCGCACCGCTCCTCGGCGAGCACACCCGCGAGGTGTTGCAGGAGGCCGGGATCCCGGCCGCTGACATCGACGCGCTGTGACCGTCCGACTCGAGCGGCACGGCGCGATCGCGCAGGTCACGTTCGACCGGCCCGAGGCGCGCAATGCGTTCACCCAGGAGATGTACTCGACGCTGTTCGACATCTGCGCCGATGTTGGGGCCGACGATGCGATCCGGGTCGTGGTGTTCCAGGGGCGCGGCAACGAGGCCTTCGTCTCCGGCAGCGACATCCGGAAGGTCGGCGAGATCCGCGGGCTGGAAGACGCGCTGGTGTACGAGAAGCACGTGGAGCGGACGATCGCCGCGGTCGAGCGGCTGCCAAAGGCGACGATCGCGCTCATCCGCGGCGTCGCCGCGGGCGGCGGGGCGGCGCTGGCCCTCGCGTGCGACATCCGCGTCGCGGCCGACAACGCGCGGTTCGGCGTCCCCATCGCGCGGACCGTGGGCAACACGCTCTCGCTCCGGAACATCGCCCGGCTCGTGCAGATCGTCGGCCCCGCCGTGACGAAGGAGCTGCTCTTCACCGGCCGGCTCGCGACCGCGGTCGAGGCGCAGGCGGCCGGCGCGTTCAACGATGTCGTGCCGCTCGAGCGGATCGAGGCGCACGTCGCGGCGCTCGCGGAGCGGATCAGCCAGAACGCGCCGCTCACGATCCGCGCGACGAAGCTCGCCGTACTGCGGGTCCTCGAGTCCGAGCGCGAACGCCTCGGCGCGGGCGAGGACATCGTCGAGCTCGCGTACGGCTCAGAGGACTTCCGCGAGGGCGTGACCGCGTTCCTCGAGAAGCGCGCGCCGGTCTGGAAGGGTCGCTAGCTCAGCTCCGTCTCGTCTGCCACTTCGGTCACGCCCGGCACCGCGCTCGCGACGGCTTCGGCGTTCTCGCCGTCCTCGATCGACGACCGCGTGCCGCGCAGGTGAACGACACCCGACTCGACCTCGACGCTCAGGCTGAGATCGGCCGTCGCCGCATCGAGCGCGAGCGCATCGCGCACCGCGTCGGCGATCGCCTCGTCACCGAGCTGGCCGTCCGACGAGCGCTCCGGCGTCGGCGCCTCGGCGGTGGGCGAGAATCCGCCCGCGATCTCCGGCTCACCGTGCGGCCCCGGGCGCAGGACCGGATCGGTCGGCGCGAAGAAGACCTCGCTGCCGTCGCCGTCCTCGACGACCGCCTGCGCGTCGGTGGTCAGTGGCTGATCAGTGAAATCCGCGTCGTCGTCCCCCTCCTCGACGGCGTCCTCGACCGCGCGGAGTGGCGTGTCGTCCTGGTGTTCCGGTTCCTTCATGAGAGCCGCTGGCTGCATCCGCGGTGCCAGCTACCCCGCGATCGACCGACCCCCGGCGCCGGGCGCGGCGTCACGGTCGGTGCGCCGCGCGACGCCGTCGGCGCGGGCGGCGGCGCTCACCGCCTTCGCGATCGCCGGGACGACCTGCGCGTCGAACACCGACGGCAGGATGTACTCCGCCGAGCGCAACGCGGCAGGCACGCTGTCCGCGAGCGCCGCGGCGGCGGCAAGCTCCATGTTCGTGGTGACCGTGCTCGCGCGCGCATCCAGCAGGCCGCGGAACACTCCGGGGAAGGCGAGCACGTTGTTCACCTGGTTCGGGTAGTCGCTGCGTCCGGTGGCCATCACGTCGACTTCCGGTGCGGCGGCCACCGGGTCGACCTCGGGATCGGGATTGGCCATGGCGAACACGATGCGCGGCCGGCCCATCGTCTTGACCATGTCGACGCTGACCAGGCGTGGGCCCGAAACGCCGATCAGCACGTTCGCGTCCGTCAGCGCGTCGGCGAGCGAGCGCGACGCGCCGGTCGCGCCGAGGCGCTCGGCCAGCGCGCGCTTCTCGGGGTTGAGGTCCGACCGCCTCGTCGTCACGGTGCCATGGCGGTCCACCACGACCACGTGCTTCGCGCCCGCCGTCGCAAGGAGCCGGGCGGTCGCGATGCCCGCCGCGCCCGCGCCGAGCACGACGACGTGGAGATCGCTGATCGACGCCTGGCACACCGCGGCCGCGTTTCGCAGGGCGGCCAGCACGACGATGGCCGTGCCGTGCTGGTCGTCGTGGAACACGGGGATCTCGAGCCGTTCGCGCAGCTTGCGCTCGATCTCGAAACAGGCCGGCGCGGCGATGTCCTCGAGGTTGATGCCCCCGAAGCCCACGGCGATCCGGGCGACCGCGTCGACGGTCTCGTCGACGGTGCCCGGCTGGATGACGATCGGGAACGCCGAGACGCCCGCGAGATCCGCGAACAGCAGCGACTTCCCCTCCATCACCGGCAGCGCGGCCAGCGGGCCGACATTGCCAAGACCGAGGACCGCCGTGCCGTCGGAGATGATCGCGATCGCGTTCGCCCGCTGGGTCAGGGCCCACGACCGCTCCGGGTCGGCCGCGATCGCTCGCGAGACCCGCGCCACGCCGGGGGTGTACACGAGCGACAGATCGTCCCGGTTGCGGACCGCCACGCGGCCGGTCATCGCGACCTTGCCACCGAGGTGCATGAGGAACGTGCGGTCTGAGATCGAGCGCACGACCACGCCACGCACCGCGCGCAGGTCCTCCGCGAGCTGTTCGCCGGTCGCTTCGTCGGGAACGTCGACGGTGACGTCGCGGACGTGCTTGGTCGGTGTCGCCTCGACGAGATCGATGGCGCCGAGGCTGCCGCCGCGCTGGCCGATGGCGCGCGCGACCTCCGCGAACATGCCGGGGCGGTTGTCGATCTCAAGACGGATGACGAGCCGGTACGCGGGGGTGAGCACCGGGGACATCTCGGTCACTGCGAGCGAGGATAGGTCAGAGGCCGAGATACGCGCTCCGGACATTCGGGTCATTCGCCATCTCGGTCGCCGACTGTGACAGGACCACGCGGCCGTTCTCGATGACGCTCGCGGTCTGAGCGACCTCGAGAGCGCGATGCACGTTCTGCTCGACGAGCAGCACCGTCACGCCCTGCGCGACGATGTCCTGCAACACCCGGAACACCTCGTCGACGAGGATCGGCGCCAGGCCGAGGGACGGCTCGTCGAGCATGAGGATCTCCGGCTTGCCCATGAGCCCGCGACCGATCGCGGCCATCTGCTGCTCGCCGCCGGACAGGGTCCCGGTGAGCTGCGCGCGGCGCTCCAGGAGGCGCGGGAACAGCGAGTAGACGGTGCGCAGCGTCTCCGCGCGCGTCGCGCGGCCGCGAACGCCGTACGCGCCGAGCAGCAGGTTGTCCTCGACGGTCATGTTGGGCCAGAGGTGCCGGCCCTCGGGGACCTGGATGACCCCGAGCTCGACGATCCGGTGCGGCGACAGGCCGCTGATCCGCTCGCCCCGCAGCAGGACCTCGCCCTCGAGGGCGGGCAGGAGACCGGAGATGACCCGCAGCGAGGTCGTCTTCCCGGCACCGTTGCTGCCGAGGAGCGTGGCGACGTGGCCCTGCTCTACGGAAAAGCTCACGTCCCAGAGCGCCTGCACGTCGCCGTACGCGGCGGCGATGTTTCGGAGCTCCAAGATCGGGGCCACTACGAC
>DASUSA010000340.1:0-2248 GCA_036375335.1 Candidatus Limnocylindria bacterium | reverse complement strand
GGCGTACATCGCCGTCTGGATGCTCCGCACACCGCCGCGGGTCGCGGCCCCACGGCAGCCCGTATGGCACGCGCTCGTCGAGGGCGTTCGCTACCTCGGGGTCACGCGGATCCTGCTCGCCACGATGTCACTCGACTTCCTCGCCACATTCTTCGGGTCACCCCGAGCGCTGTTCCCGTACTACGCGGACCGCGTGTTCCACGTCGGGCCTGAAGGCCTCGGGCTGCTTTACGCGTCGATGGGCGCCGGCGCCCTCGTTGCCGCGGTCGCGTCCGGCTGGACCGCCCGCGTGAAGCGGCAGGGCCTGACTGTGCTCATCGCCGTCGCCGTGTGGGGTGTATCGATCGCACTCTTCGGGTTCCTCGACGAGCGCTGGTTCGTGCTCGCGCTCGTCCTGCTCGCGATCGCGAACGGAGCCGATGCCGTGAGCTCGATCTTCCGCGGCACGATCTTGCAGCTCGTGGTGCCTGACGCGCTGCGCGGCCGGTTGAACGCGATCAACATCATGTTCGTCCTCGGCGGTCCGCAGCTCGGCCAGTTCGAGTCGGGCGCGGTGGCAGCGCTCTGGTCTCCGATGGCGTCGGTGGTGAGCGGCGGGCTGGCCTGCGTCGCCTCGGTCGTCGCGGTCGCGGCCTGGATCCCCGAGATCGTGCGCTACCGGGCGCACCGCGACGAGGTTGCCGCGGCGGACTGACCTTTAGGGGTTGTTCAAGATCGCGCGCGCCGTGCCACTGAAGATCCGGTCGCGCTCGGGACCGCTCACGTCCATGGCATCGATCGTGGTCACCGCGCGGGTGATGTTGCCGAGCTTGTGCGGGTAATCGCTGCCCATCGCCATGTGCGAGGCGCCTGCCCAGTCGCGCAGCAGCCGAAGGACGTGCGGACTGAAGGTGACGGTGTCGTAGTAGAGGCGCTTGAGGTACGTGCTCGGCAGCTCGTTGATGTTCGCGCGGTCCTCCGCGAAGTCCCGGTACCCGTTGTCGAGGCGCTCGGCGAGGTACGGGAGCGCACCGCCCGCGTGCGCGACGATCCACCGGATGTTCGGGAGCTCGCGGAGCATGCCGGTGAAGCACATGCGGGCGACGGCGAGCGTCGTATCGAACGGGAACCCGACGAGCGGGCCGAGGACGAAATCGCGGAACGGGTCCGCGCTGGCGGGCAGCATCGGATGCAGGAGGATGCAGAGGTTCAGCCGATCGGCTTCGTCGAAGAACGGCCGGTATGCCGGATCGGTGAGCTCGCGGCCGCGGATATTGCTTAACAGGATGACACCCTGGAAGTGCAGGACATCGATCGCGCGGTGGAGCTCACGCACCGCCGCATCCGGATCGTCCATCGGGATCGAAGCGAATGCCTTGAACCGTTGGGGATGTGCGGCGAGCAGCTCTGCGTACGCGTCGTTCACCATCCGCGCGACCGGTTCCTGCGCCGCGCCCTCGGCGAAGAACACGTTTGGCGTCGAGAGCGAGAGGACCGCCACGTCGATGCCGACCCGATCCATGTCCGTCAGCCGCAGGGCGGGATCGGTCATCGGCGCCGTGACGCCGAAGAACCGCGAGCCGCGGTAGCGGATGATGCGCTGGCCCGAGGGATCCGTTCCGAACGAGAAGTCACCACCCGCGCGCTCGATCAGGTCGAAGTACGCCGCCGGGTAGTGATGGGTGTGGACGTCGTAGCGCACGCGCAGGAGGGTATTCCGGCGCGGGAAGTACCGTTGCGGTGATGAAACTCGACGTCGCCGTCCGGGCCTTCCTGGACGAACCTCGTTTCGCTGTCCTGGGCACCCTGAACAAGGACGGCTCCGCGCACCTGACGGTCATCTGGTACGGCCGGCGGGACGACGAGCCGATCGTGAACACGACCGCGCCGCGGAAAAAGGCCGCGAACATCACTCGTGATCCGCGGGTCTCGCTCCTCGTCGGCGAGTCCGACCGATACGTCCGGCTCGACGGCACCGCGCGGATCGTCGCCACTGGCGAGGCCGGGCTCCGCGACATCCACGATCTCGCCGTCCGCTACGACGGCGAGGCCGCCGCCGAGAAGCAGACGCGCGAGGTCTGGTCGAAGCAGGAACGCGTCACGTACGCGATCGCGGTCCAGCGCATTTATCGCTACGGCTTCGACTGACCTATTCGCGGATCATCCCGAACCGCTCGTTCCTGGCGCTCCGGCGCACGAGGTGCCCGAGCCGTCGCGTGAACTCGTCCGGGCGGCGGCGCGCGACGTCGACGAAAGCCACGCGCATCCG
>DASUSA010000339.1:0-8368 GCA_036375335.1 Candidatus Limnocylindria bacterium | reverse complement strand
GGCGGCAGGACCGCCGCGCGCTTGCGGAAATTGTCGAAGGCGTAGGTGTCGCAGAGCACCTCGGCCGACGTGCCCCACCCGTGGGTGAGGTACAGCCACCAGTGGCAGAACTCGTGGAGGTACAGGAACCGGATCACATCGCGTCGCGTCCGGAACGGGACGAGCGGGTAGCCGCGTGAACCGAGGTCCACCATCTCGCGGAACGGCCGGAACGGCTCCGGCACCTGGATGAGCATCTCGCGGCTGTCCCAGAACGTGAACGCGACGAGGTGCGGGCGGGTCCGGTACCGCAGGGCCTTCACGGTCACCGTGTAGCCGGTCGCGGTCGGCAGGCCGCGCAGGACGGCGCGGATTTCCGCGGGGGTGTGCGACTGCAGGGCCGAGCGCACGGCCATCGGGCCAAGCGGGCGGCCAGGGCCTTGGTGGGTGTTCCGGAGGGCCATCCGTCGATCGTAGGGAGCAAGCGTCCTGCCCATCTGTACCTCCCAGTTCGGCGCTGGCTTGCCTGGCCGTCAGCAACAGGGCTAGGATGGGCGGAACGTCGTTCGAGCGGGAACGAGTAGCCCGTGCGAGCCGTGTAGCGAACCGGGACAGGTGTAAGCCGGGACGGCGGACGCAGGTGAATGGATCCCGCGAGACGCCGCGGCGAACGAGACCCAAGTAGCCGCGGCCGGTGGCCCGCCGTTATCGCCGGGCGCTGCGTGATCGCGCAGGCTGAGGGCTTGCTTCCAATTCTGGAAGCAGCCGAGATCGGGTGGCACCACGACCCTCGTCCCGAGATGGGAGCGAGGGTCTTTGTTTTTCCAAAGACCGAAGGAGCGGCCGTGGCGAGCGCGGTGTCGAGCGTGATCCGGCTAGAACCGGTCGTCCGGGAGCGCATGGCCGATCTGGAGACGCCGGTGTCGGCGTTCGCGAAGCTCCGGCCGCTCGGCGGCGCGTTCCTTCTCGAGAGCGCCGAAGGCGGCGAGCGCATGGGCCGGTACTCGTTCATCGGCGTCGCGCCTCGCGAGCTGGTCATCTCGCGTGACGGCGACCCGCTCGCGTCGCTCCGGCGGGCGATGGCCAGGTACGAGCGGCCCGCAGGCGGGCGCGGCCTCCCGCGCTTCTCCGGCGGCGCCGTGGGCTTCGTCGGTTACGAGGCGGCGCGCCATTTCGAGCGCATCCCGCTCGCCCCGCGCGATCCGCACGGGCTGCCCGATGCGGTCTTCGGCATTTACGACACGGTCGTCGCGTTCGACCACCTCCGGCACACGATGCTGCTCATCGCGCACGCGGCCGACGGCGATCGCCTGGCGGCCGAGCGGCGGCTCGACGAGCTGGATATGGCTCTCGACGGGCCGCTCGTCCTTCCGGCGGCACCGCGGATCGGCCGGACGGTCAGCGCGAACATGACCCCCGCGGCGTATGAGGATCGCGTCCGGAGGGCCCGCGAGCTGATCACCGATGGCGACTGCATTCAGATTGTGCTCGCGCAGCGATTCGACATCCGCCCGGCGCCGGAGCCGCTCGCGCTCTATCGGGCGCTTCGACACGTGAACCCGTCTCCGTACATGTTCCTGCTCGAGACGGTCGGCGCGACGCTGGTCGGCGCGTCGCCCGAGCCGTTCGTTCGGGTCGAGGGCGGCACCGTGGTCATGCATCCGATCGCCGGGACGCGGTCGCGTGGAGCCGACGCGGCGTCGGATGCCGCCAACGAGGCGGAGCTCCGCGCATCGGAGAAGGAGCGCGCCGAGCACGTCATGCTCGTCGACCTCGGACGCAACGACGTCGGTCGCGTCTCGAAGCCGGGCACGGTGCGGGTGCCCGAGCTCATGCGGGTGGATCGCTTTTCGCACGTCATGCACCTCACGTCGGTGGTCGAGGGGACGCTGCGCGACGACATCGACGCCCTCGGGGCATTCCGGGCGTGCTTCCCGGCGGGGACCGTGTCGGGCGCGCCCAAGATCCGGGCGATGGAGCGCATCGCGGAGCTCGAGACCGACCAACGGGGTACGTACGCCGGCGCCGTCGGCTATCTCGGCTTCGACGGATCGCTGGACACGTGCATCGCCATACGCACGGCGCTCATCGCCGATGGCGTGTGTCGCATCCAGGCCGGAGCGGGCATCGTCGCCGACTCCGATCCGCGGGCCGAGGAAGCGGAGACCCGCGCGAAGGCCGGTGCCCTGCTTCGAGCGATCGAGCTGATGGACGGTCAGGCGGTCCGGTCGTGACGAAGGTGCTGCTGGTCGACAACTACGACTCGTTCACCTTCAACCTGGCCCAGGCGATGAGCGCGCTGGGCGCGGAGGTCGCCGTGGTGCGAGCGGACGACCCATCGCTGGACGCCGCGCTCGACGCGCGGCCCGATCGCGTGGTCATCTCACCGGGTCCCGGCCGGCCCGAGGCCGCCGGGCGCTCGCCGCGGATCGTGCGCGTCGCGCCGGAGCGGGGCATCCCGACGCTCGGCGTCTGTCTCGGCCTGCAGTGCGCCGCGATCGCCTTCGGCGGATCCGTCGTCCGCGCGCCGGAGCCGCGCCACGGCAAGACGTCGGCGGTCCGACATGACGGGCGCGGCGTGTTCGCCGGCATTCCGGACCCGACGATCGCGACGCGCTATCACTCGCTGATGGTCGACCAATCGTCGCTCCCGCCGGCGCTCGAGGTGAGTGCCCGTAGTGACGACGGGGTCGTGATGGCGCTCCGGCATCGCACGCTGCCGCTCGAGGCGGTGCAGTTCCATCCGGAGTCCGTGTTGTCCGCGGATGGCGTGGCGATGTTGCGCAATTTCATGCAGGGGCCCCGTTAGTGGACGTCCGGGAGGCGCTCGGGATCGTCGCCGCTGGACGCACCCTGAGCCGAGCCGAAGCGGAGACCACGATGGCGAGCGTCATGGCCGGCGAGGCGACGGCCGCGCAGCTCGGTGCGCTGCTCGCGGCGCTGGCCGTGCGCGGAGAGACGGTCGATGAGATCGCCGGGTTCGCGGCGGGCCTGCGCGCGGCAGCCGTGACCGTCACGGTGCCGGACGGCGCGATCGACACGTGCGGGACCGGCGGTGACCGATCGCAGAGCTTCAACATCTCGACCGTCGCGGCGATCGTCGCGGCCGCCGCCGGCGCGCGCGTCGCGAAGCACGGCAATCGGGCCGCGTCGAGCGTCTGCGGCAGCGCCGACGTCCTTGAGGCGCTTGGGGTGAAGATCGATCTCGGCCCCGAGTCCGTGGCTGAATGCGTCAGCGACGTCGGGGTGGGCTTCATGTTCGCGCCGCGCTTCCATCCGGCGCTCCGACATGCCGGCCCGGTGCGGCGCGAGATCGGGATCCGCACGATCTTCAACGTGCTCGGCCCACTGGCGAATCCGGCTGGGGTGAAGCGGCAGCTCCTCGGGGTGCCGTCCGCCGCGCTCGGCGAGCGCATGGTCAGCGTGTTGCGCGAGCTCGGCGCGGAACGGGCGCTCGTCGTGCACAGCGCGGACGGCCTGGACGAGATCAGCCCGAGCGGGCCGACCCGCACGTGGGAGCTCCTGGACGGGTCGATCCACGAGGGCGAGCTCATGCCCGAGGACGCGGGGCTCGAGCGGGCTACGGCTGACTCCGTCCGCGGCGGCGACAGCGCGACGAACGCCGGCATCGCGCGCGCCGTTCTGTCCGGGGCCGCCCGCGATGGCGCGCGGACCGCGGTCCTCCTTAACGCGGGCGCCGCGTGCTACGTCGCAGGGCTTGCCCGCGATGTGCGCGGCGGCGTCGGGCTCTCCGCCCACGCGATCGAGAGCGGCGCCGCGATGGCGACGCTTGAGGCCTGGGCCGAGCGCAGCCGGGCTCTGGACTGACGGGACCGATGGACTTCCTCGAGACGGTCGTCGCCGAGCGCAGGGCTGACATGCAGGCCGCGCGGCGACACGATGACGCACCCGCCCGGTCCGGCCGCGCGCGACCGTCATTCGTCGACGCGATCCGCGCGACCCGGGCCGCCGGACGTGTCGCCGTCATCGCCGAAGTGAAGCGCCGCTCGCCTGCACTCGGCGTGCTGGCGGCCGACGCCGACCCGGTCTCTCTCGCGTCGCTCTACGCCCAGGCGGGGGCCGCGGCGATCTCCGTGCTGACCGAGCCACGGCACTGGGGCGGGTCGATCGCGGACCTCGCCGCCGTGGCGACCGCTGTCGATCTTCCCGTGCTGCTCAAGGACATCGTGGTCGACGAGCAGCAGCTGCGCGAGGCGGAGGCCGCCGGCGCGTCGGCGGTGCTGCTCATCGCGGAGGCGCTCGACGACGCGACCCTGGTCTCGTTCGTCGAACGCGCGGCCGCGCTGGGACTCGTCGCGCTCGTCGAGGCGCATGAGCATCGGGCGTTCGCGCGTGCCGTCGCGTGTGGCGCTCTGGTCGTCGGGGTGAACGCGCGCAATCTGCGCGTGCCGGCGGAGCTCGATCGCGAGCGGATCGGTGCGCTCCACGGGCTGGTTCGCCCGGATCAGCTGCTCGTGGCCGAGTCCGGAATCGGGTCGGCCGACGACATCGCGGCCCTGCCCGCGCGGGTCGACGCGGTGCTTGTCGGCACTGCCCTGATGACCGCCGCCGATCCCGGAGCGCTCGTGCGGTCGCTTGCGGCGGTGCGGCGGTGAAAGGCCGCTTTGGCGAGTTCGGCGGCCAGTACCTGCCCGAGACCCTGATGCCCGCGGTCGCTGAGCTCGAGGACGCGTATCTCGCTGCCCGCGCCGACGCGGGGTTCGAGGCCGAGCTCGCGAGACTGCTGCGCGCCTGGGTCGGCCGGCCGACCCCGCTCACCGACGCGAGGCGGCTCGCGGCGGCGGTCGGGCTCCGCCGCGTGCTGCTCAAGCGCGAAGACCTCGCGCACACCGGTGCGCACAAGATCAACAGTGCGGTCGGCCAGGCGTTGCTCGCGAAGCGGATGGGGAAGCGTCGCGTGGTCGCGGAGACGGGGGCCGGCCAGCACGGGGTCGCGTCCGCGGCGGCGTGCGCGCTCCTGGGGCTCGAGTGTGTCGTCTACATGGGCACGGAGGACATGCGCCGTCAGGCGCCGAACGTCTTCCGGATGCAGCTGCTCGGTGCGGAGGTCCGTGCCGTCGATAGCGGCACGCGCACCCTGAAGGACGCGGTGAACGAGGCGATCCGCGATTGGGTGACGAACGTCCGCTCCACTTACTACCTGCTTGGCTCGGCCATCGGCCCCCACCCGTACCCGTCGATGGTCCGCGACTTCCAGTCCGTCATCGGACGCGAGGCGCGTGCGCAGTCGCTCGACCTTCTGGGGAAGCTGCCCGACATCGTGGTCGCGTGCGTGGGCGGCGGTTCGAACGCGATCGGGATCTTCGCGGCGTTCATCCCTGACAGCGCGACGACTCGACTCCGCGGCGTCGAGGCCGGCGGCCGCGGCATCGCCACGGGCGAGCACGCGGCGTCGATCGTCGCTGGCTCCGTCGGCGTGCTCCACGGGACCCGCACGATGATCTTGCAGACGGACGACGGGCAGAGCCGGGGCACGCATTCGATCTCCGCGGGCCTCGACTACCCCGGCGTCGGCCCGGAGCACGCGGAGCTCGCCCACAGCGGTCGTGCGGAATACGTCGCGCGGACCGACGCCGAGGCGCTCGAGGGGTTCACGCTGCTGTCGCGGACCGAGGGGATCATCCCGGCCCTCGAGCCGGCGCACGCGATCGCCGACCTCGCGCACATTCGCGACGCGTACGGGGCGGAGGTCGATGTGCTCGTGTGCCTCTCCGGTCGCGGCGATAAGGACCTCGAGACCGTCATGGCGGGGCTGCGTTGAGCGTCGCCGCCGCGTCCGGCGTCGAACGGATCGCCCGCGCCTTCGCCACGGCGAAAGCGGAACGGCGGCTCGCGGTCGCCATCTACCTGACCGTGGGCTATCCGGACCGCGCGTCGACCGCCGCGCTGCTCCGGGCCGCCCTTGACGGCGGCGCCGACCTCCTCGAGCTCGGGGTGCCGTTCAGCGATCCGCTGGCCGACGGCGCGACGGTGCAGCGTGCGAGCGAGGTCGCCCTGGCGAACGGGATCACCCTGGCGGACTGTCTGGCCGAGGCCCGAAGCGCCGTGGCCGAGCGCGGCGCCCCGGTCGTGCTCATGGGCTACACGAACCCGTTCGAGCAGTACGGTTACGACCACTTCGCGATGGATGCGGCACCCATGGGCGTCGGTGGGGTGATCGTTCCGGATCTTCCGGCCGAGGAGAGCGCGGCGTTCGACAGGGCGCTCGATGCGGTTGGCATGGCCCGTATCGACCTGTATGCGCCGACCACGCCGGACGAGCGCCTGGCTCGGCTCGTTCCGGCGTCGCGCGGATTCGTGTATTGCGTCTCGCTCACCGGAGTGACCGGCGCGCGCCGGGCGCTTGGCGCGGACGTGGCGGCCTTCGTCGGCCGCGTGCGGAGACACACGGCGCTGCCGATCGCACTCGGTTTCGGGATCAGCGAGCCGGCGCACGTCGCGGCGCTGCGTGGTCTAGTGGACGGCGTCGCGGTCGGCAGCGCGGCGATCGACGCGGTGACCGCGGCGAGCGACAAGCCGGCGGCGCTCCGCGCGTTCGTGCGGGGCCTCGTCGAGGCGGGGAGGTCCTGATGGCGACGCGAGGGATCCGTGGTGCGACCACGGTCGAGCGCAACGACCGCGAGCAGATCCTCGCAGCCACTCGCGAGCTGCTCGAGGTGCTCGTGCGCCTCAACGGCTTGCGGCCCGATGACGTTGCGTACGTGTGGTTCACGGTGACGCCGGATCTCGACGCCGACTTTCCGGCGTTCGCTGCGCGCGAGATTGGCTGGACCGAGGTCCCACTGATGTGTGGACAGGAGATCCCGGTGCCGGGCGCGATCGCCGGATGCATCCGCGTGCTCATCGACTGGAACACGGCGAAGACCCAGCGCGAGGTCCGGCACGCGTTCCTGCATCGCGCGAAGGAGCTGCGCCCGGCGTGGGCGGTGGAGGTCTGACGTGCTGGTCGTCATGAAGCGGGACGCGACGAAAGCGGAGATCGATGGCGTCGTGCGGCGAATCGGGGAGCTCGGCCTCACCGCGACCCCGCTCCCGGGCGCCGAGCGCACGGCCATCGGCACGTTCGGCGTCGCCGCGCGCGAGTACGCCGAGCAGCTCGAATCGCTGCCCGGGGTCGCCGAGATCGTCCTCGTGAGCCGTCCGTTCAAGCTGAGCTCACGCGAGGTGCATCCCGCGGATTCGATCGTGCGGATCGGCGACGTGCCGATCGGCAATGGGCAGCCGCTCGCGGTCCTGGCCGGGCCGTGCTCCGTGGAGTCGCGCGAGCAGACGATCAGCACGGCGCGCGCGGTCCGCGCCGCCGGCGCGTCGCTCCTGCGCGGCGGCGCGTACAAGCCGAGCACGTCGCCGTATCACTTCCGCGGGCTGGGGCCATCGGGTCTCGAGCTCCTGAGCGAGGCTCGCGCCGCGACGGGGCTGCCGGTCGTCACCGAGGTCCTCACGCCGGCGGATGTGGAGCTCGTCGCGTCGCATGCCGACTGTCTGCAGATCGGCGCGCGAAACATGCAGAACTTCTCGCTGCTCGACGCCTGCGGGGAGCAGTCCAAACCCGTGCTGCTCAAGCGCGGGATGTCCGCAACGGTCGAGGAGCTCCTCTTGTCGGCCGAGTACATCCTCGCGAAGGGCAATCAGAACGTGATCCTCTGCGAGCGAGGGATCCGGACGTTCGAGAAGTACACGCGCAACACGTTCGACATCAATGCCATCCCGCTGCTCAAGAAGCTCTCACACCTGCCGGTGATCGCTGATCCGTCGCACGGCACGGGGAAGTGGTACCTCGTCGCGCCGATCGCGCTCGCGGCCGTGGCGGCTGGAGCGGACGGGCTGCTCATCGAGGTGCACCCGTCGCCCGACCACGCCCTCAAGGACGGCTTCCAGTCGCTCACCTTCGAGAACTTCGAGAAGCTGATGGCGATGCTCCCCGCGGTCGCCGGCGCGGTCGGCCGTCCGGTGGCCGCGGCGGTCTGATGCGCGTCGGGATCGCCGGCTGCGGGCTCATCGGTGGCTCGCTCGCGCTGGCTCTCCGCGGTGCCCACGACGTCCGCGCATTCGACCCTGCCGGCACCGGCGACATCCCAGGTGCCGCTCACCTCGAAGATCTGCTCGCCGCCGATGTCGTCATCGTGGCGACGCCGCTGCCGCAGGTCGTGCCGACCCTGCGGACGCTGGCCAGCCACGCGAATGGGCCGGTGCTTCTGGATGTCGGCAGCGTGAAGCGCGATGTCGCCGCGTTCGCCGACTCGGCGCCCGCGACAGCCCGGATCGTGGGCGGCCACCCGATGGCCGGCGCGACCGAGCGCGGGTACGGCGCCGCCCGCGCCGACCTGTTCCGCGGCCGGCCATTTCTGCTGGTACCCACTGCGCGGTC
>DASUSA010000338.1:0-7586 GCA_036375335.1 Candidatus Limnocylindria bacterium | reverse complement strand
CTTCGAAAGAGCTACTTCGAGGACGGCGCGATCCCGTTCGAGGACCCGACGTGGGAATTCGAGGGCGTGAAGGTCGACGCGCCCACGCTCGAGTACGGGCACCGCATCTCGGATCTGATCAACGGCTGCGCTGCCGCGGGGCTGGCCGTGGACGGCCTCTGGGAGACCACGCCCGGCGAGATCTCCACGAAGGTCCCGCTGCGTGCGCTGTCGCAGAGGACTCTGGTCGCCGAGCGCGATGCGCCCGAGGCGGGGTCAGACGATGCGCTGGAGCGCTACCTGCCCGCGTTCATCGAGTGGCGGGCCCGGAAGGCCCGCCTTCCGACCGGCTCCGGATCGCCTCGGAGTACTGCGACGCGATCTCCGAGAGCTTCCGCATCGCGACCGGCAGGTTCACGGACCACCCGACGCCGACCACCTGCTCGGTGAACAGGACGTCGCTGTCGGGAGCCCAGTACGCCGCCTTCACGCGCGCGAGGTCGGGCAGCCGGAAGTCGTAGGGCACCACGCCCGCGACCTTGCCATGCCAGGTGCGCTCCGCGGCCGGCTTTTTGAGCTCCTGGTAGATCGCGCCGAAGAACGCGAGCCAGATGAACGTGCGAACGAGATTGAGAAGATCCTTCATACCCGGATGAGCGGTGCAGGTGTGGTGCCAGGCTTCACCAGCGGCACCCCCTGGGCGCATTGCGGGCACGCCGCGGGCGTGTACGTGGGGATGGAGACGTCCCAGAGGGCAATGACCGGCAGGCCGTCGAAGCGCGCTTGACCGGACGACCGGTCGACCAGGACCCCGACACCCACGACCTCAGCCCCGCAGGTCCGGACCGCGTCGATCGTCTCGTGCACAGAGCCGCCGGTCGACATGATGTCGTCGACGACGAGCACACGCTCGCCCGGGTTCAACCGGAAGCCGCGCCGGAACTCCCGCCCGCGTCCATCCGCGGTGCGCTCGGCGTACACCGCGCGCACGCCGAGCTGCCGAGCGACCTCGTGGGCGAGGATGATGCCGCCGGTCGTGGGACCCGCGACCGTTCGCACGTCGAGGCCGCGTGCGGATTCCACGATCGCGGCGCAGAGCCGCTCGGTCTCCTGCGGCCACTGGAGGATCTGGAACTTCTCGAGATAGAAGGGAGAGTGCAGGCCCGACGAAAGAAGGAAGTGTCCCTCGAGGTAAGCCCCGGCCCGCGAGAAGATGTCCTCCACGACGGTCGATCCGATGCGCATGCCCTGAAAAGTATGCTGCCTTTCAGGAAGATGCGATCGCCCACCGTGTTCCCGGATGCCGAGCAGCTCGCCGCGGCGGCCGCGGCGATCGTCGCCGGCGCCCTGCGATCGTCCCCTGCACTGCGGCTGGTCCTCGCCGGTGGCAACACGCCGCGGCGCTGCTACGCGATCCTCGCGGGGATGGACCTGTCGTGGTCGCGGGTGACCGTGTTGTTCGGCGACGAGCGCTGCCTTGGGCCGCTCGACCCGGAGACCAACTACCAGATGGCGAACGAGGCGCTGCTCCGCATCGTCTGCCCGGCGACGGTGCACCGGATCCCCGGTGAGCTCGGCCCGGAGGCCGCCGCGGCGGCGTATGACCCGATCGTCGGAGCCAGAGCACTGGATCTCGTGCTCCTCGGCATGGGCACCGATGGTCACACCGCGTCCCTCTTCCCCGGCAACGCCGCGCTCGGCGCGACCGGCAACGTGGTCGGCGTACACGGCGCGACGAAGCCGCCGCCGGAGCGCGTGAGCCTCACTCTCGGCGCGCTGCGCGCGGCGAAGCGCGTCGTGATCCTCGCGGCCGGCGAGGATAAGAAGGATGCGGTCCGCAAGGCATTCGCGGGCGAGGTGCCCGCAGGGATGATCGAGCACGCCGAATGGCTGGTGACCGCGGACGCGAGGTAGCATTCGATCATGGCCATCGCGCAGCGACCGCTCGTCACGAAGCGCGACATGCTCAAGATCTTCGGCGAAGACCGGCTCGTCGCGGTCATTCGTACGGCGACGGCCGAGCGTGCTGAACGCGCGGCGCGAGCCGTGGCCGAGGGCGGCGTACGGCTCGTCGAGATCACCCTGACCGTGCCGGACGCCTTCGAGCTCATCGCCAAGCTCGCGCTCGACGACGCGTTCCGCGACACCGGCGCGGTCGTCGGCGCGGGAACGGTGCTCTCGGGCGCGCAGGCCGAGGAGGCCCTGCTCGCGGGCGCGCGGTTCCTCGTGAGCCCCGCCCTGATCCCCGAGATGATCGCCGCGGGTCGAGCGCGCGACGCGCTCACGATGCCGGGCACCCTCACCCCGACGGAGATGGTGAGGGCCGCTGCGCTGGGCGCCGACCTCATCAAGATCTACCCGATCGCGACCGTCGGCGGCCCGGCCTACGTGACGAACGTCCGCCGTGCGCTGCAGCATCTGCCGTTCGTCGCGACGGGGAACATCGAGTTCGACGAGATCCCGCAGTACCTCGCCGCCGGCGTCGTGGGGTTCGGCATCGGCGGCCCGCTCATCCCGGGCGATGCACTCGGGCGCGGCGACCACGCGGCGCTCGTCGCGAACGCGCGGCGGTTCCTCGCGGCCACGCGCGCCTAGCCGCTCGTGCCGCGCGACCTACCGCTGGGGAACGGCGATCTCCTCGTCACTTTCGATAGCCGCTATCAGCTCCGCGACATCTACTACCCGCAGGTCGGCCTCGAGAATCACACCGGCGGCGAGCCGTGCCGTTTCGGCATCTGGGCCGACGGCCGGTTCGCGTGGACCGGAGACGACGAGGGCTGGGAGCGCGATCTGCGTTTCGCGCACGAGACCCTGGTCAGCGAGGTCACGCTCGGCCACGCCGGCCTCGGCGTGCGCCTTCGCTGCCGGGACACCGTGGATTTCGACCGCAACCTCTACCTGAAAGAGGTCACCGTCGAGGACATCACCGGGCGCGACCGCGACGTACGCCTGTTCCAGCACTTCGACGCGTACCTCTGGGGCAACGACATCGGCGACTCCGCCTTCTACGACCCTCGGACGCGCGCGATCGTCCACTACAAGGGTCGCCGCTACTTCCTCATGAGCGGCGTGAACGCGAAGGGAGAATCGGGACTGACCTCGTTCGCGATCGGCCTCAAGGAGGCGCTCGGCCGCGAGGGCACCTGGCGCGACGCGGAGGACGGTGAGCTCTCGCGGAATCTCGTCGCGCAGGGCTCGATCGACAGCGTCGGCATGCTCGGGCTCCGCGTGCCGGCGAACGGGCTCGCGACCGCCACATTCGTCATCGGCGCGGGCCAGACCTACGACGAGGTCCGCGATCTCGACAAGCTCGTGCGTGAGCGTGGGGTCGGCTCGTTCCTGTCGCGCACCGGCGACTACTGGAACCTCTGGGCGAACAAGGACGAGACGATCGCCGACCATCTCCCCGACCCGCTCATCCACCTCTACAAGCAGTCGACCCTCATCATCCGGACGCAGGTCGACAATCGCGGCGCGATCATCGCCGGGAACGACTCGGACGTGCTGCGGTTCAACCGCGACACCTACTCCTATCTATGGCCCCGCGACGGCGCGCTCGTGGCGCACGCGCTCGACCTCGCGGGCTACGGCGAAGTGACCCGGCGGTTCTTCTACCTGTGCGGCGAGCTGATGACCCGGGACGGTTACCTGCTCCACAAGTACAACCCTGACGGATCGGTCGGCTCGACCTGGCACGCGTGGTCCACGCCGGACGGCCGGCTCGAGCTGCCGATCCAGGAGGACGAGACCGGGCTGCCGATCTGGGCCCTCTGGCAGCACTACGACCGCGATCGGGACATCGAGTTCGTCCGTCCGCTGTATCGGAAGCTCGTGCGCACCGGCGCCGACTTCATGTCCAGCTACCGGGAGCCGCGCACCAAGCTGCCCGCGCCGTCATTCGATCTTTGGGAGGAGCGCCGTGGGATCCACGCCTTCACGACGTCGGCGGTGTGGGCCGGTCTCTCCGCGGCGCGCGACTTCGCCGCCGCATTCGGCCAGCACGACCTGTCGAAGCGCTACGGCAGCGCGGCGGACGAGATCAAGACCGCCGCGCTCAGGCACCTGTTCGATGAGCAGCTCGGCCGGTTCGTGCGCACAGTCATGGTCCTGCCCGACGGCACGGTCACGAAGGACCCGACGCTCGACATGTCGATGGCCGGCATCTTTCTCTTCGGCATGCTGCCGGCGGACGATCCGCGGGTGGTCGCGACGATGCAGGCCCTCGAGGACCGGCTCTGGGTGAAGACCGCGATCGGCGGCTTCGCCCGCTACGAGAACGACAGCTACTTCCAGCAGTCGCCGGACATCGCGAACGTGCCGGGGAACCCGTGGTTCGTCGCGACCCTGTGGGTGGCCGAGCACCACATCGCGACGGCCAAGACGCTCGCCGACCTCGAGCGCCCCCGTGAGCTCCTGGAGTGGTGCGCGACCAAGGCCAACCGGTCCGGCGTGCTCGCGGAGCAGGTCCACCCGCTCACCGGTGACCCGATGTCCGTGGCCCCGCTCACGTGGTCGCATGCGGCGTACGTCGGGGCGGTGCAGCGCTACGCGCGCCGCTCGCGGCTCGTGAAGGATCGTCTGCGCGAGCGCGCGAAGAGCGCCGGCGAGGTCATCGCCTGAAGCGGGCCGTCGCGGCGCTGGCGATCGTGCTGGCGTCGTGCAGCTCGAGCGCGACCCCGTCGCCGAGCGGCGCCGGGGCCTGCGCGACGGCGACGTTCATCCTCGCGAACCCCGCCGGCTTGCTCTGCCTCGACGACGCGGCTCGCATCCTCGGACGCATCGTCACCCTGCCCCCGACGGCGGCACCGGCGCTCCCGTCGCTCAGCCCGGATCACACGCAATTGCTCTTCGCGCTCACGGCCGCGCCCGATCCGAAGACCGGCTTCGGCACGGACATCGACGCGGTCAACCTCGACGGCACCAATCTCCACGCGTTGGTCCCGCATGAGAGCGAGAACGTGTTCTACGACACGCCGCGCTACGACCCGACCGGCACGTTCCTGTACTTCCATCGCAACGCAGCCATCGTCAAGAACGGCGTGTACGTCGGCAACGAATCGACGGTCGAGCGGGTCAACCTGAAGACCGGCGAGCGCGTTCGCGTGCTGAGCGACGCGGCGGATCCCTCGATCTCGCGCGACGGGAAGCTCATCGCCTTCATCCACCTGAAGGACGGCCAGAACGACAACGTGTGGATCGCCAATGCCGACGGTTCGAACGCGCACGTGTTGTTCAAGGACACGTTCTTCTACATCCAGTCGCCGCGCTTTTCGCCGACCGCCGACACCATCGTGTTCTGCGCGGCCGGACACAGCGCGCCGAAATCGAGCGACGTGTACCTGCCGCACTACGCGCACCTTGGGATCCCATCCGAGATCTTCATCGTGAATCCCGACGGCACCGGTCTGCGGTCGCTCGCCCAGACCGGCGACGACACGTTCCCGGCGTGGTCCGTGGACGGCTCGAGCCTCGCGTATGTCTCGACCGGGGCCTTCTTCCAACTGTCGATGAAGGACTTCTCCATCAAGACGCTCGCCTCGGGCGACAACTTCTTCTTCGGCGACATCGCCTGGCTCAAATAGCGGGCTGATGCGCCTGCTTCCCGGCTTGTCGCCGCTGCGGCACCGTGACTTCGCGCTCTTCTGGGTCGGGCAGTGCGTGTCGCAGGTCGGCTCGTTCATCGAGCTGACCGCGACGACCTACCTCTTGTACGCGATCACGAGCTCACCGCTCCTTCTTGGCGTGGGCGGGCTCGTGCGCGGTCTACCGCTCCTCACGCTTGCGCTCTTCGGCGGCGCGCTCGCGGATCGGATCGACCGGAAGCGACTCGTGCTGTTCACGCAGTGCGCGCAGGTCGTGACCTCGCTCATCCTCGGGACGCTCGTCGCGACCGGCACCGTGCAGTTCTGGCACATCTACGTCATCGGGTTCGTGAACTCGACCCTTGCGGCGTTCGAGGCGCCGGCCCGGAACTCCTTCTATCCGTCGCTCATCCCCCGCGCCGACTTCCAGAACGCGGTCAACCTGAGCTCGGCGATCCTGCGCGTGTCGACACTGCTCGGTCCAGCGATCGCCGGCATCCTCATCGCGACCGTCGGCCCGTCGAGCCCGTTCTTCGTGAATGCCGGGAGCTACTTCGCGATCATCATCGCGCTGCTCCTGATCCGGACGCGCTTCGCCGCCACGGCCGGCCCGCGCGTCTCGCTGCGGAGCGCGGCATGGAGCGGCATCCAGTACGCCCGACGCAATGCGGTGCTGCCGCTGATCCTCGGCACCGAGACGGCGCTTTCCATCTTCGGTCACAACAGCGCGCTCGTCACGATCTTCGCCCGCGACGTGCTCCATGTCGGGCCCGCGGGCCTGGGGCTCCTGTTGTCCTCGGTCGGCGCCGGGGCCATCGTCGGCACGGTCGCGCTCCTGGCCGCCGGCGACGTCAAGCGCAAGGGCGCGGTGATGATCGTGGCCGGGATCCTCTACGCGGCGGCGCTGCTCGGCTTCGCGGCGTCCACCTCGTTCCTGCTGTCGATGGGCGTCCTCTTCGTGCTGGGGATCGCCGACACCGGTTGGGGCGCGATGCGCAACACCATCGCGCAGCTCGTGACGACCGATGCGTACCGTGGACGGGTCATGTCGATGATCACGGTGACGAGCCGCGGCCTCTCGAACGCCGGACAGATCGAGACCGGCGCGATCGTGGCCGCGGCCGGACCGGCCCTTGGCGCCGCGCTCAACGCGGTCTTGGTCGGGATCAGCGTCGCGACCGTCGCCCTGCGCTCCCCGCGGCTGCGGCACTTCCGTTCAAGTGCGCACGTCGACGTCGACGTCGCGGAGGCGGCCTCGCCATAGCGCTACGTGGGGCGCATCCGGAGCGGACGGTCCTGCTCGTAGTGCAACTCCAGCCGCAGCGCGGCCTCGGCTTTCGCCAGTTCCGCTCCGAGATAGCCGGCATGGCTGAGCTGGGAGACGAGCCCTTCGCGAAGGAGCCCGAGCACGATCGCCTCGGCGGCGTGGCCGCGCATCTCGTGCGCCGGCGAGTACTCGCGCGTGTAGTGCCGGACCGCGATCTCGCCGGCGGGCCGATCGAGGGTGATCACGAAGAAGCCCGTGGGGTCGTACCAGATCGGGTCGCGCTGGCCGCCTGGCTTCAGCTGTACGAACGGACTGATATCCGCGCCGAGCGGATCCGCGGCTCCCGCGACCTCAAACGCGCCGGGGTCTCGCGCCGAGAGCTCGCGAGCCGTGGCTTCGATGACCGAGGGGTCGCTTTCACCGATCCGATCGGTCAGCTCGACCTGACGCCGGAAGCGATCGATCCGTTCGAGCGTGATGTTCCCGAGGACGGGGTTGAATCCCTCGGCGCCCAGGACGCGCCGATCCGCCGTCGTGCCGTTCGCGACGAGCGCGCGAAGCGTCTGGCCGGCGCGAAACAGCGGCGACTCCTTCCCGCACAGAACGAGGAACCGAATGTTCGGATTGGCTGTCACGTTCACGATGAGGTCCTCGATGCCGAGGTTGGCGGTATTGAGCCGGCCGGCGATGGCGACGCCCGGCAGCCGGGCCAGCGTTCCGTACAGGGCGTCGTCGGTAAGCGTGCAGATCGCGACCGA
>DASUSA010000337.1:0-6148 GCA_036375335.1 Candidatus Limnocylindria bacterium | reverse complement strand
GGTGAAGGGCAAGCTCCCGAAGCTCGGCGACACGTTCCACATCCCGTCGTGCGTCGGTGGCCAGTGCGGCACCGGTGGATGCGCGCAGGTCCAGGGCGTATCCATGACGAAGGAGGCGATCGTCGTCGGAATGGTCGACGGCGGGGGCCGCGCCACGCTGACGGCGGACGAGCTCGGCGTGACGTTCGATGCTGTGCCCGCGCACACGAAGGGCGTCGGCTCGTACGGGTCCGATGAGATCCTGCGTCAGGAGCGCGCGACGCCGATACCGGTACCCGGCCAGGGTGCGCCGCGCCGGCGCCGACGCCGCGGTGGACGGCGCCGCGGTGGCCGTCCCGGAGGCGCGGGCTAGCGGACCCGGCGGACCACGAAGTCCGCGATCTCGCGCAGCGCGTCGCGCTCGGGCCGGTCCGGAAGCGCACCCAACGCCGCGACCGCGTCATCGTGGAAGGACAGGGCCTTCGCGCGAGCGCGCTCGACGCCGCCCGACTCGCGGATGATGCGCAGCAGGTCGCGCAATTCACCGGGGCTCTTGCCGGGAGCGACGATCCGCGCGCCAAGGCGAGCGTCGCCGGTCGCGTCGACCGCGTAGATCATCGGCAGCGTGGGCATGCCTTCGGCGAGATCGCGGCCGACCGTCTTGCCGAAGTCGGTCTCGTCGCCGGCGACGTCCAGCACGTCGTCGGTGATCTGGAAGGCGAGACCGAGGCTCGTGCCGTACGCGCCGAGTGCCGCCACGTGCTCGGGATCCGCGTCGGCGAGCAGCGCCGCACCCTGGCAGCACGCCGCGTACAGCGACGCGGTCTTCAGCTCGATGCGCTCGAAGTACGCCGCCTCCGAGAGGAACGTGCGCGACGCCGTCACCTCGTTCAGCTCGCCATCGCAGAGCGCGAAGACGGTCTGCGCGACGATCGCGATGACCTCCGGCTTCGGCAGGACCGCGGCGAGCGCGTATGCCTTCGCGAACAAGTAGTCGCCGACGATGAGGGCGACGTCGTCATCCCAGGTCGCATTGACTGTCGCGACGTTCCGCCTGAGCTCCGCCTCATCGACGATGTCGTCGTGGACGAGCGACGCGGTGTGAACGAGCTCCAACGATTGCGCGAGGTTCAGCACGACCTCGTGATCGTGGGCTGGGCCGAACCGGGCCGACAGGAAGACGAGGGTCGGCCGGAGCAGCTTGCCGGGTGAACCGAACAGATGAGTAACCGCGGCGGCGAACGTCGGATGCCCGCCCTTGCCGACCTCGAGCAGCCGCCGCTGGAGCTCCTGCAGCTCCGCGTCGACAGGCATGTAGAAGGACCGCTCCGCTCCCCGCGTGACCACGCGGCGAGTCTAGGTTCGGGCGGCCGCCACCTCATCGGGGTCGAACGGCCGGACCGTGTCGTCGCGCCAGACGTCGTGGGCTTCGCCGCACACCGTTTCGAACTTGAGGCCCATCAGGACGATCCCCGCGAAGCCGGCATTTCGAGCCTCCGCGGCGATGCTCTTCGCGGCGCGCCACCCGAAGCGCCGCTGCTGCTTCTCGGGCGTGGCCCCGAGACGATCGCGGAACGCGCCCGTCAGCGGCAACGCGCCGACCTTCTCGAGACGATCGACCCACGCCAGACCGAACGGTGGCACGACCTCCAGATAGACCGGCGGATCTCCCTCGCGCATGTCGAGCCGGTCCGCGCACGGCCGGACCGTGGCCGGATCCATCGCCGGACCGGTCGTGAGGAACTGGGCGCCGACCTCGATCCGCCGGCGGAACATCCAGCCACGCGACCGGGTGCTCATCCCGACCTCGAACCTGAGCGGCGCCACCGATCCCCGGAGCGCCCGCAGGTGCTCGACGATCTCGTAGCTGTTGCTGAGATGCTCGACCTCCGGAAGCATGTCGCCCTGGACGACGAGGAACGATTCGACACCGTTCACCAGTGCGCCGCGCACCTCGCTCTCGATGGCGAGGATGTTCCGGTCGCGTGTGGAACAGACGACCGTCGGCCGGACCTCCGGCACGTCATGCGCGATCCGCGCGGCGAACGCGTACGGCGAGACGCGCACCTGCTTGAACGGGTTGTCGGTGATGAGGACGTTCTCCCACCGACCACGGAGCTGCAGGTGCGTCAGGCTCGGCAGCCGCGGTGGGTTCACTTCGACCAGCTCGACCCAGCCGCCCGCCGCGGACAGCATCCGGCGGTCGGGTCGTGGCTCGAACTGCTCCGATCGACCCACCGTCACGGGTCGAGTATGAGGACGCCAGGGCGGCCTGGTCCGCGGTTAGGGCTTCTTCGACGGCTTCGGCGGCTGCGTCGCGGGCGGAGGCGTCGGCGACGGCCCGCCCGGACCGCCCGACGGACCCGGCGAGCCACTCGGCTTCGGCGCCGAGTAGCCGCAGATGTTCCAGTTGAACCGGCCGTAGTTGAAGGCGCCGCCGTTCGCGGCGCTCGCCCACTTTCCGATGTCGGCGGCCCAGTCGCTGAACGGGATGCTGATCTTGTAGCAGCCACCGGGCAGGTACACGTTGCGGTCGTCGATGGTCGGCTCAGTGCCCTGCACGTATGACTCGGTCCAGCGGAAGCTCGAGGGGCAGTTCGGGCCGGGCAGCAGGCCCGAGCCGTTCCCGCCGGTGAGCGCCGGGTTCACGCACACGACGCGGTCGACGATGCCTGCCGGACGCGGGAAGTCATCCGGCGGCAGCGCGCCAGTCACGATCTTCATGTAGTCGCGCCACAGGATGCCGGGACCGAGCGCCGAGCTGATCCCGTTCATCTCGGAGTTGTCCGAGTTCCCCATCCAGATCGCGGTGAGCCGCGTCGGGGTGTAGCCGATCGCGAGCACGTCCTGGAGGTTGTCGGTCGTGCCCGTCTTCAGCGCCGCGGGCCGGCCGATCGAGGTGAACGGGCCGAACACGAACGAGCCGTGCACGGGGTCCGTGTTGTCCTTGAGGATGTTGGTCATGACCCACGCGTACCGCTCGTCGATGACCTGCTTGCTCTCGGGCTTGGTGGTGTAGTCCTTCACCACGGCGCCATTGCTGTCGACGATCTTCGAGATGAAGGTCGGCTCGATCCGGCGGCCGTAGTTCGCGACGACCTGGTACGCGCTGGCCATGTCGATGAGCCGCATCTCGCCGGCGCCGATGCCGAAGCTGATCCCGAGCCGCGACAGGTCGAAGTCCCGGTTGATCCCGAGCTGATGGATCGTGTCGATGATCGCGGGCACGCCCACCATGCGCGCGACGTTCAGCGCGGGGAGGTTCAGTGACTCGCGCAGGGCCTGACGAATGGTCGTCGGGCCGTGCTGCTCTTTCGTCGCGTCCTTCGGCGAATACGTCGATCCGCTGCCGTCGGACATGTTGAACTGGATGTCGTTCAGCACCGTGGACGCGGTCATGCCGCCCTTCAACATGCCGGTGAGATACGTGAACAGCTTGAACGTCGACCCGGGCTGGCGCAGCGCGATGCCGGCAACGTCGTAGTCACCCTGGACCTTCGGCGAGTGATCGTAGTAATCCTTGCTGCCGACGTACGCCAGGATCTCGCCGGTGGTCGGATCCATCGTGATGAGCGCGGCATTGTTCACGTTCGCGAACTTCAGCCCGTTGACGTGATCGGTGACCTCCTTCTCGGCCAGCTGCTGCATGTTCCAGTCGAGCGTCGTGTACACGCGGTAGCCGCCGCGGTACGCAGCCTTCTCGCCGAGGAGATTGATGAGCTGCTCGCGCGCGCGGAACGTGAAGTGCGGCGCGTAGAGCGACGTTGCCGCCGGCGTGACCTTGATCGGCTCGGCGTTCGCCGTGTCCGCCTGCGCTTGGGTGATGTATCCGTACTGCACCATCGCGTCGAGCACGAGGGCGCGGCGGGCCGCGGCCGCGGTCGGGTTCTGTACCGGGTCGTAGTCCGTCGGCGCCTGTGGCAGCCCCGCGAGGAGGGCCATCTGCCCGAGGGTCAGCTGGTTGAGGTCGGCGACGCCAAAATACGTCTTCGCCGCCGCCTTCAGACCGTAGGCCTGGTTCCCGTAGAAGATCTGCGACAGGTACATCTCGAGGATCTGCTGCTTGCTGAACGTGCGCGTTGCCTCGACCGCGAGGATCGCTTCCTTGATCTTCCGTGTGATGGTCGGCTCGTCGCCGAGCAACCGCGTCTTGATGAGCTGCTGCGTGATCGTCGAGCCGCCCTGGCTCACGCCACCGGCCGCGAGGTTGACCTGGAGCGCGCGGATGATCCCCCCGAGGTCGATGCCCGGGTTCGTCCAGAAGCTGTGATCCTCGATCGCGATCGTCGCGTCCTGCATCAGCAGGGGGACCTCGGGCAGGGTCACGAGCTCGCGGCGCTGGTCCTCGAGCGTGTACAGAAGGTGCTCGCCGGTGCGGTCGTAGATGTAGGTGGAGAGGGCGACTGGGACGGTGGCGAGGTCGTGCGCGGCCGGAAGGTCGGCGGCGAAGTAGCCGAACAAGGCGGCCGCAGCGGTGCCGGCGAAGATGGCGAACGTGATGAGGATCGCGGTGAGGACACCGGCCGTCGCGCCGAGCTTGGCCCCTGCGCCTGGGCGGCGCGACATGCGGCCGCGGCGGTTCGGCATCCGGTAGGCGCGATAGGCACGAAAACTCGGCCCGTTCCCATTCCTGAGCGGCATCGGCGGCCCCAAATGCACGGAGCGTGCCGAGGCTGTCCTAGGAGCGCACTGGCCAGCCAGGCAGCCAAGCGATGAGCCGCCGGAGGAGCGACGGGGCGGGCCGCACCAGGTCGGCCCGGAGCCGCCGCTGGGCCTCGCGGGCGTCGCCCTCCCAGCGCTCGACGATCTCGCGATCCTCGTCCTTCAGCGAATTCGCCGGGCCCCGCCGCTCCATGGCCGACTCCGCATCGGGAATCCGGCTGTACAGCTCGGCCGCGAACGCGTGCGCGCTCGGCAGCTCCTTTTCGATCGAGCCGCCGTGAAGCTGCCACTGGCCGTTCTCGAGCACGAACGGCTGCTTGGTCTGGTCGAACATGCTGGTCAGCTCGAGGTTCGCCGCGAGCTCGCGATCGATCGCCGCGACGGCCCGGTCGAGCCGGGCCTGGGCCTCCGCTGAGCGTGCCATGTCGCCAGCCTACCGTGTATACGCCGAATGCGTCCAGTGTATGCGTCAGATGTATGCTGGCGCGCGATGCCGAGACCCTTCGCCAAGGCTTCGTTGCCGGCCGCGTACTTCCCCCTCGGCGGCCCGGTGCCCGCCGCGGACCTCGTCGGGCGCGAGGGCTACATCCGTCGCGCCGCGACGCGACTGGCCGACGGCAACCACATCTTGATCGCGGGGCCGCGGCGGATCGGGAAGACGTCCGTGATGCTCGAGATCCTTCGGCGCCTGCGCCGGAAGGGTCTCCACACCGCCTACGTCGACTGCATGGGCGCGACCGACATCCGGGGCCTCGGGGAGCGCCTGGTCGACGCGATCCTCGAGAACGTCTCCGGCGCGGAGCGGAGCTTCGAGCACGCGAAGGCCGTCGCGTCCGGGATGCGGCCGACGGTCAAGGTCCGGTACGAGCACGTGGAGCTCGCGCTCGAGCTGGCCCGCGAGAAGAACGCGAACCGGTTCTTCGACGGCGCGCTGGATCTGCCACGGGCGCTCGCGGCGAAGACCGGCAAGCGGGTCGTCGTGGCGTTCGACGAGTTCCAGGCGGCCGGCCAGCTCGGCCCGCGCGTGTTCGATCTCATGCGCACGCGCTTTCAGGCCCAGCGGGCCGTGTCGTACGCGTTCCTCGGCTCGGAGGAGGGCATCCTCGAGCAGCTCTTCAGCGGGAAGGGCCGCGCGTTCTATCGCTTCGCGCTGCCGCTCGACCTGGCCGATGCCGCCGGCCATCGGTTCGGCATCGACCCGGACGACTGGCTCGCGTACATCGAGGAGAAGCTCAGCGAGCGGAAGCTCGCGATCACGGACGGCGACGTCGATCGGATCCTCGACGCCACCGGCGGCCACCCCCAAGACACGATGCAGGTCTGCGCCGCGCTGTACTACCTCATGCGCGACGCGGGGCTGCGCGTCGTGAGCGCCGAGGCGATCGGCGTCGCGATCGAGCAGTCCCTGCGCGAGCTCGAGCGTCCGTTCGCCCTGCACTGGGCGGATCTCGGGAAGGGCAAGTACCTCCAGCAGGTCGCGAAGCGCGTGGCGCACGGCGCCGTCCTC
>DASUSA010000336.1:0-5284 GCA_036375335.1 Candidatus Limnocylindria bacterium | reverse complement strand
AGCACCACCGCGCGACGTACGTTGCACACGTTCAGCGGCTGGTAGTCCAGGTTCAGCACGAGGACGTTCGCGTCGACCACGCCCATGTTCCGATTTTAGGGGCCTCGCGGTACGATTGGGCTTCCGATGGCACAGAACGGGGACGGACCCAAGGGCGACACCGCCAACACCGCCAAGGCGACCTGGACGGTGAAGTCCGGCCTCGCCCAGATGCTCAAGGGCGGCGTGATCATGGACGTCGTCACGGCCGATCACGCACGGATCGCCGAAGAGGCGGGCGCCGTGGCGGTCATGGCCTTGGAGCGCGTGCCGGCCGACATCCGCAAGGAGGGCGGCGTCGCGCGGATGAGCGATCCGCAGCTCATCACCGAGATCATGGACACCGTCACGATCCCGGTCATGGCGAAGGCGCGCATCGGCCACTTCGTCGAAGCGCAGGTCCTGCAGGTGCTCGGCGTCGACTACGTCGACGAGAGCGAGGTCCTCACCCCGGCGGACGAGAAGTTCCACATCGACAAGCGGAAGTTCGACGTGCCGTTCGTATGCGGCGCGCGCGATCTTGGCGAGGCGCTGCGCCGGATCAACGAGGGCGCGGCGATGATCCGCAGCAAAGGCGAGGCCGGTACCGGCAACATCGTCGAAGCGGTCCGTCACATCCGGGAGATCGTCGGCGGCATCGAGGCGCTCGCGGGACTCGACGAGTCGCAGCTGCGGGAGAAGGCGGCCGAGTACCGTGTGCCGCTCGATCTCGTGCGCGACGTCGCGAAGGCGAAGAAGCTCCCCGTGGTCCTGTTCTGCGCCGGCGGCATCGCCACGCCGGCCGACGCCGCGCTGATGATGCAGCTCGGGGCCGAAGGGAACTTCGTCGGGAGCGGCATCTTCAAGGCGTCGGACGATCCGAAGGACCAGCTCCGTCGCGCGAAGGCGATCGTCGAGGCCACGACGCACTTCATGGACCCCAAGCTCATCGCCGAGGTCTCGCGCGGGCTGGGCCAGGCGATGCGCGGCATCTCCCTCGAGACGCTCGCCGAGGGCGAACGCCTTGCCGTCCGCGGTTGGTGATCGCTTAGCTCGCGCAGGCGTCCTCGGCCTCCAGGGCGATTTTCGCGAGCACCTCGACACCTTCCAACGACTCGGCGCCGACGCCGTCGACGTGCGCCGGCCGGAGCAGCTCGATGACGTCGACGCGCTGGTCATTCCGGGCGGCGAGAGCACCACGATCGGCAAGCTCGCGCTGCTCTACGGATTCATCCCGAAGCTCAAGGAGCGCGTCGCCGGCGGCATGGCGGTATGGGGAACCTGCGCCGGCGCGATCTTCATCGCGCGCGACGTGCCGGGCCACCCCCATCCGCTCGCGGAGCTCATGGACATCACCGTCCGGCGCAACGCGTTCGGACGCCAGCAGGACTCGTTCGAGGCCGACCTCGACGTGCCCGCCCTGGGCAGCGACCCGTTCCACGCGGTCTTCATCCGCGCGCCGCTCATCGAGACCGTTGGACCCGACGTGGAGGTGCTGTCGCAGCTGGACGACGGGAGGATCGTCGCCGCGCGTCAGGATCACCTGCTCGCGACATCGTTCCATCCGGAGCTGACCCACGATGGCCGATTCCACGACTACTTCCTGAAGCTCGGAAAGCACTAGGCGGTGTCGGTCCGGCCAGCGATGCCGACGGACCTGCCACGCGTGACGCGGTTCCTGTCGGCCGCGAGCCATGAGCCCGATGCGATCCTCGGCTCGGTCCTGCCGCAGCCGCTCGTGTCGAGTGCGCTTGCGGGCTGGCGGAAGCTCCTGCCTGGCACGATCGGCATGCGTGGCCGCCTGCGCCTGTACATCGAGGAGTACCGCGGCCGCCTGTGCGCGGTGGCGCTCATCTACAACAGCCGCCGGCCGGAATGGGTGATCCTCGCGATCGCCGCAGTGCCCGATCCCGGCGGTGCAGAGGGCTCGTTCAAGCTGCTGTCGCACATCTCGGCGTCCGCTGTGCAGCACGGGCAGCTGCGGATCTTCGGCGCCGTCGCCGACGCGGCGATCTCCGCCCCTGCGATCGGCACGGCCCGCGCGCGCGAGACGTTCTTCCAGGCGGGCTTCTACTCGTACACGCGCGAGACCTGGTACGCGGCGCCGCGGGCGCCGCTCCGCGCTCCGGCTACGAAGCTCGATGGCCACTACGCGCGGCGGCGTGACGCACACGATCTCTTCCGCTTCTATGCAGCGACCACGCCGCACGCGGTGCAGCGTGCCGAGCAGCTGACGGTCGAGGACTTCGACATCGGCCGCCGCGCCGGCGCCTTCGATCCGCCGTTCCTCGTGAGCGGCAACCCGCTCGCGATGCGGCGCGCGACGGCCATGGTGGTCGGCGGCGAGCCTCGGCTCGGCGCGTTCGGAGTGAGCTTCCGTGGTCTCGACAGCCATCCGCACGTCGTGAAGGCGCGGTCCGTCGACGGCAACATCGAGCTCGCGCGCGATATCGTGCGGGCCACCACGCTCGAGCTGCCCGGCGGCCGAGCGATCATGTCTCCTGTCCGTTCGTACGAGGAGCACGTGGCACGCGCGCTGCTCTCGGAGGGCTTCCGGGAGATCGCCACGGCTATGCTGTTCGTTAAAGAGTTGGCCGTTCGCGTCGAAGAGCCGGCCTTCGCGCCGGCGGTGGTGAGATGACGATCGAGCGCGACGACCTCGACGCGATCCTCGATGCGCTTCCCCCGGACCTCTGCCAGCGGGTCCGCGCGCTCGCCGATCTGCACGGGCTCCTCGAGATCGTCATGGATCTCGGCCGCATCCCGGAGGCGCGGTTCGCCGGCCGCGAAGAGCAGCTGTCGCAGCGCGAAGTGACGGCCGAGGACATCGCGTATGTGATCTCGCGCATCGGCCAGTTCGGCGGCGACAACCGCGCCGGCATCGAGCGCACCCTGCACCGGATCAGTGCGCTGCGGAACCGCGCCGGCAAAGTCGTCGGTCTCACACTCCGGGTCGGGCGCGCGATGTACGGCACGATGGAAATCGTCCGCGACGTCGTGGAGTCGGGGAAGAGCATCCTGCTCCTCGGCCGGCCCGGGGTTGGCAAGACGACGCTGTTGCGCGAGATCGCACGGGTGCTCGCCGACGATCTCAAGAAGCGCGTCGTGGTCGTGGACACCTCGAATGAGATCGCCGGCGACGGCGACATCCCGCATCCCGGCATCGGCCGCGCGCGCCGGATGCAGGTCGCGACCCCGAGCCTGCAGCACGCCGTGATGATCGAAGCCGTCGAGAACCACATGCCCGAGGTCATCGTGATCGACGAGATCGGTACCGAGCAGGAGGCCCAGGCCGCCCGCACGATCGCCGAGCGGGGCGTGCAGCTGGTCGCGACGGCCCACGGCAACACGCTCGAGAACCTCATGCTGAACCCGACACTGTCCGATCTCATCGGCGGGATCCAGACGGTGACCCTCGGCGACGAAGAGGCACGCCGGCGCGGCACCCAGAAGTCCGTGCTGGAACGGAAGGCGCCGCCGACCTTCCAGGTGCTGGTGGAGATCCAGGCGTATCAAAAGGTGTCGATCTACCAGGACGTCGCGCAGACGGTGGACTCGATCCTCCTCGGCATGCCGGTCTCGCCGCAGCTGCGCGAGCGTGATGGCGCCGGCGAGGTCACCGTGTCGAACGCGAAGGCGACCCGCGAGCCGGCCGAATCGATCGAGCGCCGGAGCACCCCGCGGATGCCGACGCGTGACATCCGCGAGACGGTGAAGGTGTACCCCTTCGGGATCTCGTGGTCGCGCCTCGAGGAGGCCGCGCGCGGGCTGAATCTCCCGGTCGCCGTGGTCCGCGAGCCCGAGGATGCCGATGTCGTCATTACGCTCAAGAACTACTACCGGCGCAAGACGCCGCGCCTCCGCAATGCGGAATCGAGCGGCGTGCCGATCTACGTGGCGCGGAGCAACTCGTCGTCGCAGATCGCGAGCGCGCTCACGAGCGTCTTCGAGCTCCGGCGCGGCCCGGAGGAGGATGCGCTCGACGAGACCCGCGAGGCAATCGACGCCGTGGTCACCGGCGCACGCGACGAGGTCGAGCTCGAGCCGCAGAACGCCTACGTCCGGAAGATGCAGCACGAGCTCGTCGAGCGCGCGAACCTGAGCTCACGCAGCTCCGGCCACGAGCCGTATCGGCGCGTCCAGATATACAGGTGAGTGGCCTCTTCCTCTCGTTCGAGGGCGGGGAGGCGTCGGGTAAGTCGGTCCAGGCGCAGCGGCTCGCGGAATGGCTGACAAGCCAAGGCCGCGATGTCGTGTCAGTCCGCGAGCCGGGAAGCACGCCAGTGGGGGAGCGAGTCCGTGACATCGTCTTGCATGCCCAGGACATCCCGCTTGCGCCGAACGCCCAGGCCCTCCTCTACAGCACCGCACGCGCACAGCTAGTCCGTGACGTGATCCGTCCGGCGCTCGCCGCGGGCAAGGTCGTCATCGTTGACCGCTTCTACGACTCGACGCTCGCCTACCAGGGCTATGGCCACGGCGCGGATCTCAACCAGCTTCGCGAGGTCACCGCGTTCGCCGTCGGCGACACTCGTCCAGATCGGACGTTTCTGCTGGACCTGTCGGTCGACGCCGCCGAGCGCCGCGCAGCGACGCGAAAGCCTGGCCGGGAGTGGGATCGCTTCGAATCCGAGGCGCGTGCATTCCACGAGCAGGTGCGCGCTGGCTATCTGGCGCTGGCGGGCGCCGAGCCGGGCCGGATCACGATCATCCCCGCGGACCGTGAGGTCGACGCGATCGCCACTGACATCCGCACCGAGGTCGAACGGCTCCTGCCCGCAACTACACTCACGCCGCCATGAAGCTGGTCATCGCGATCATCCACTCCGAGGATGCCGGCGCGCTCGTGGATGCCCTCACCGACAAGGAATACCGGGTCACCCGCCTCCACTCGACCGGCGGCTTTTTGAAGCAGAACAACGCCACCGTGCTCGTCGGGGTGGAGGAGCCGCAGGTGGATGATGTGCTGGCAGTCATCCGCGAGACCTGTCACGCTCGCCAGCAGTTCATCAATCCGATGCCGCCGATCATGGAACCCGGGGAGTTCTACATGCCCTACCCGGTCGAGGTCTCCTTCGGCGGAGCGACGGTTTTCGTGATTGACGTCGCCCGTTACGAGCGTCTGTAGGCTCCGGAGCCCGTATTCGGCCGCGAATCGTTCGTTTTCGTCATCTTTCCGTCCGGTATCGGCCTGTCGGGGCCCCTTAAGGCTGACCCCTAGGCCGCCGAGTTACCTCCTGTAAGTGTCGGCCAGAGCGTCGGCGAA
>DASUSA010000335.1:0-2279 GCA_036375335.1 Candidatus Limnocylindria bacterium | reverse complement strand
CCCTTGATGTAGGCACGCTCCTTCGTCTCGGCAGGACGGTGATGGCCGGGGAATGAGATGCGCTGCGCGTTCTCGGGACTCTGGAGCGTCTCGCGGATCGCGACGCGCGGGTTCTGCTGATCGTTGCTCACGACCGCGACGACGTACTGGTTGCCGGTGTTGATGAGGTCCAGCAGCCGCCGGCCGACCTTCGGCTCGAGGAAGCCGAGGAGCTCGCCGTCGCGCGCGTGGACCGCGATGAGGCCGTCGCGCTCGCGGAGCTCGGCCTCGGCGCCGGGCGAGTACTTCGCCACGACGTGCGCGGGCGCCGGGTTGATGAGCCGCAGGATGCCGGTCTTGCCCATGTCCTCGATGAACAGGCGGGGCTGGGTCTTGGACTTCGTCGGGTTCGTCTTCGTCTTGTGCTCGATGAGGAGCCCAAGCCGGGCCACGTTGCGGAGCGCGATCGGGTTGTTCGGTTCGGCTTTCAGCACGTCGGCGTAGGCCGCTTTCGCCTCGTCGAGCTTGCCGGTCTCAAGGAGCGCGCGGCCCAGGCGGTTGCGGGCCTCGAGGTCCTCGGCATTCGCCTCGAGGATCTTCGCGTTCAGCTCGACGGCCGCCGGCCAGTCGGCCTCGAGGGCGGCCTGGACCGCCTTATCGGCGAAAGCACGCGTCCGGATACCTGTTTCGGCTGGGGAGCCCATCGGTCAACGCCTCCAACGCAGACGCACACGATGCGTCGCGGCCATTCGGTGATGAGTGAATTCTAACCGCTCGCGGACTAGGCTCCCCCACGTGCTGTACCTGTCGGAGATCCAACGAGCGAAAGTGGTCGATCCGGCAGGGACCGAGATCGGCAGGCTCCTGGACCTCGCCGTCGTGCCCAAGGAGCAGTTTCCGGCGATCCAGTGGGCCATCCTCCGGACACCCTCGGGCGAGCGGATCGTCCGGTGGACCGACCTCGAGCGGGTCAGCCGCGGCTACCGCCTCAAAGAATCGGCTGTCCCACCGGCCGCGGGCGAGCTGCCCCCGGAAGCCCTCCGGCTGGGCCGCGACCTCGTCGACAAGCAGATCGTCGACACCCATGGCGCGAAAGTCGTGCGGGTGAACGACCTGCAGCTCGACGACAAGCAGGGCCAGCTGCGCCTCGTCGGCGCGGACGTCGGGCTGCGCGGCATCCTCCGTCAGGTCGGCGGCGAGCGGGCCGCCGAGCGCGTCGCCGGCCTGCTCGGCCGCAAGCTGCCGCGCGGGATCATTCCGTGGCACCTCGTCGAGCCGCTCGAGTCGCGGCAGCAGAATGTGCGGCTCACCCTCCCCCCCGCGAAGCTCGCGCTCCTCCATCCCGCGGACATCGCCGACATCGTCGAGGAGATGACCGCGGACGAGCGGCTCGCGGTGTTCGATCAGCTCGACGTCGAGACGGCCGCCGAGACGCTCGGCGAGGTCGAGCCAGAGATGCAGGCGGCGATCATGGGCGACCTCGACGGGGAGCGCGCCGCGGACATCCTCGAGGAGATGGACCCCGACGAGGCCGCCGACCTCCTGCAGGATCTGCCCGAGGAGACGCGCGAAGAGCTCATCGAGCTGATGGACGAGGAAGAGGGCGCCGACGTCGAGGAGCTCCTCGCCTACCACGAGGACTCTGCCGGCGGCATCATGACCACTGATTTCCTGGCACTGCCGCGCGATCTCACGACGGGTCAGGCGATCGACCGGCTGCGCGAGCTCCAGCCCGACCCGGCGCTCGTGTACTACCTCTACGTCGTGGACAGTGAGGGCCGGCTCGACGGGAATGTCTCGCTCCGCGACCTCGTCGTCGCCGCGCCCGAGACCCCGCTCACCGTCGTGATGAACCCAAGCGTGCTGCGCGTCGAGGCCGAGACGCCCAAGGAGGAGGTCGCCGCGCTTATCGCGAAGTACGACCTGCTCGCCCTGCCGGTGGTCGACGCGCGCCGGAAGCTCCTGGGCACAGTCACCGTAGACGACGTGGTCGAGCTGATGATGCCGCGCGGTTGGAAGAAGAGGTCGCTTCGGTCCATCGCGCGATGACGGTCGCGAGCCGGCCCCGCCAGACCCTCCGCGCCGTCCGCCGCCGCGTTCCACGCAAGGCCGCGTTCGCCGCGTTCCTCGCGGTCATGGGCCCCGGTCTCATCACCGGGTTCGCGGGCAACGACGCCGGCGGCGTCACAACGTACACCGCCGTCGGCGCGCGCTACGGCTACGCGATGCTCTGGCTCCTCCTCCTCTCAACGGCCGGGCTTGTCGTGATCCAGGAAATGTGCGCGCGGATGGGCGCCGTC
>DASUSA010000334.1:0-6133 GCA_036375335.1 Candidatus Limnocylindria bacterium | reverse complement strand
GGAAAGTTCGTGCTGCTACCTGCGGGTCAGGTAGTGCCGTTCTCGATGTTCTTCACGGCGTCGCTCGGAACGAAGGATGTCATCAAGAACATCATCGACGCGGAGGACCGCGGTCACCCCTATTCCGATCAGGAGATCGTCGAGAAACTGCGCAACGAGCACGGGATCATCCTCGCGCGACGGACAGTGGCGAAGTACCGCGAAGAGCTCCAGATCCTGCCGGCGAGATTGCGGAAGCGCGCCTAAGCGCGCTTCGAAGCGTTCCCCTTCGGGGGCGGGGCCCCGAGCGTGGTCTTGATCTCGTCGAGCGCGCTCGCGTCGATGTGATAGCCGAACGACGTTCGCCGGACGCCGGCCAGGTCCTTCCCGCGCAGCGCGTCGCGGAGCGCGTGCTCGCGCCAGCCGATCTTCGTCGCAAGCTCGGCCGTGGTCAGCCAGTCGCGGTCGGTGCCCTTGGCCTTCTCGCTGGCGTCGGCCTTCGGGGCGGACTTGGAAGCTTTTTGCGGTGGCACGCCTCCAACGATAGCCGCCTTGGCGTGCGGCGATTTGCGCCCGCCCGGGACCCTCGGTAATATTCGCGAAGCGCTGCGGCCCCCTCCGTCGGGGCGGGCGCTCTCTTTTTGTGGTCGAACGCCCTGCGTGGGAGGACGCGCCCTTTGGAAGCCTTCTCGAACAACCCGCTCCTTTGGATCGTGCCCATTTCTGGTCTCGTCGCGGTCGCGGTCGCCGCGTACTTCGCCTACGACGTCCTCGGCTCCGACACCGGTACCCCCGCGATGCAGGAGGTGGCCGGAGCGATCTACGAGGGCGCGGTCGCGTTCATCAACCGCCAGTACCGCACGATCGCGCTCCTCGCCCTCGGCGGCACGGTGGTCATCGCGCTCGTCATCTACTTCTTCGAGACGGCACCCGGCGTCACGCCGACCGAGCTCGCGATCAAGACCGGCATCGCCTTCCTCGTCGGCGCGGCCTGCTCGATGGCCTCGGGGATCGTCGGCATGTTCGTCGCTGTGAAGTCGAACCTGCGCACCGCGGCGGCAGCGCAGCACAGCGTCGGAGACGCACTGCGCATCTCGCTCCGCGGTGGCGCCGTCTCCGGGATCCTCGTCGTCGGCCTCTCGCTCATCGGCGTGTTCGTCATGTTCGTCGCCTACGGCGGCTTCGCGCATCCGGATCAGGCGCCGTTCACGATCGTCGGCTTCGGATTCGGCGCATCGTTCGTGGCACTGTTCGCCCAGCTCGGCGGCGGTATCTACACCAAGGCGGCCGACGTCGGCTCCGACCTCGTCGGCAAGATCGAGGCGGGCATCCCGGAGGACGATCCGCGCAACGCGGGCGTCATCGCCGACCTGGTCGGCGACAACGTCGGCGACTGCGCCGGCCGTGGCGCGGACCTGTTCGAGTCGACCGCCGCCGAGAACATCGGAGCGATGATTCTGGGCGTCGCGATCTTTGCCGTGACCCACAACGTCGCGTGGATCCTGTTCCCGCTCGTCGTGCGTGGCTTCGGCCTCGTGGCGAGCGTCATCGGCATCTTCACGGTGCGCGGCAGCGAGACGCGCGACCCGATGAGCTCGCTGAACGTCGGCTACTACATCACCGCGACCCTCTCGGCTCTTGGGATGGCCCTCGTGACCTACCTCATGCTCAACGAGAAGGGCGGCTGGTACTGGTTCTTCGGGGCCGGGGTCGTCGGCATCCTCACGAGCGTGGCGTTCGTCTTCATCACGCAGTACTACACAGCCGGCGCCTGGCGTCCGGTGAAGGAGATCGCCGAGGCCGCGAAGACCGGCCCGGCGACCACGATCATCTCGGGCCTCGCCGTCGGATTCGAGACGACCTTCTCGTCGGTCATCACTATCGCGATCGCCCTGTTCCTGTCGCACTACTTCGGGCAGCGCTGGGGAGACGAGACCGGCCTCCCGCACGGCGGCATCTACGGCACCGCGGTGGCGACGATGGGCATGCTCATGAGCGCCGCGTTCATCCTCGCGATGGACACCTTCGGGCCGATCACCGACAACGCCGGCGGCGTCGCATCGATGTCCGGCGCGTCGGAGGAGACCCGCGAGCGAACCGACCGGCTCGACGCGGTCGGCAACACCACGAAGGCGCTGACCAAGGGCTACGCCGTGGCGTCGGCCGCGCTCGCCGCGTTCCTGCTGTTCTCCGCCTACCTCGACAAGGTCGCCCAGATCACCGGCAAGCCGTTCGACACGGTGAACCTCGCGAACGTCAACGTCTTCATCGGGGGCCTTATCGGCGCGATGCTGGTGTACTTCTTCTCGTCGCTCGCGATCCGCGCCGTTGGCAAGTCGGCCAGCGCGATCATCGAAGAGGTCCGCCGCCAGTTCCGCGAGGATCCCGGGATCATGGCTGGCACGACGCGACCGGACTACGCGCGCGTCGTCGACCTCACCACCCAGTCGGCCCTGCGGAACATGATCCCGCCGGGCGCGATCGCAATCGCCACGCCCATCATCGTCGGAGTGCTGCTGAAGGCTGAGGCCGAGGCCGCGCTGCTCATGGTCGGCACCATGGCCGGCGTCATCCTCGCGACCGTGCTGAACAACGGTGGCGGTGCGTGGGACAACGCCAAGAAGTACATCGAGTCTGGCCAGCTAAAGGACGCGGCCGGCGTCGTGCTCGGCAAGGGCACGCCGGCGCATGCCGCCGCCGTGGTCGGTGACACCGTCGGCGATCCGTTCAAGGACACGGCAGGCCCGAGCCTTCACGTGCTGATCAAGCTGCTGGCGACCATCACGCTGGTCTTGGCGCCGCTGTTCGTCTGAGCGCGGCCATGCGTTGGGGCCGGGAAACCTGCCTCGGCTCCCTGGTCAGGTGCGTCCGAGACGGCGGGCTGCCCCTGCCGGATCAGCGTTCGCTCGGCAGGGGTCCCCGGCCCGAATCACCGGCGCTGGCGATCAGCGCCGAGCGTTGGCGCGTAGCGATTAGCGTCTAGGGGCCATGGCCAGTGTTGATCTGAACAGTGATCTCGGGGAAGGCGCGGGCACCGAAAAAGAGATCATGCCGTTCATCACGTCGGCGAACATCGCGTGCGGCGCGCATGCGGGCGACGAGCAGACGATGCGCGAGACGGTGCAGCTCGCTGTCGCGCACAAGGTGGCGGCCGGCGCGCACCCGGGCTATCGGGACCCGGCGAATTTCGGCCGCGCACCGCTCGGCATCTCGGCCGACGAGCTCATCGCCGACCTGGTCGTCCAGATCGAGACCCTTCGGGCCATCGCGCGATCGGAGAACACAGACCTGGTCCACGTCAAGGCGCATGGCGCTCTGTACAACACGGCCCAGCGCGACGAGGGAGTAGCGGCGTCGATCGTGGCCGCGATGAGACGCGTTGCGCCCGACCTCATCCTCTACGTGTTCCCGGGCTCCGTGGTCGAGCGGCTGGCGCGCTCGGCCGGGCTTCGGGTCGCGCGCGAAGGATTCATCGATCGGACCTATGAGCCGGACGGGACGTTGCGGTCACGGACGAACTTTGGCGCCCTGATCACCAATCCGCAGCTGGCCGCGGCGCAGGCCGTGTCGTTCATGGAGGAGGGCGGACTCACCGCACACGACGGCACGTTCCTCGAGATGGAGATCGACACGCTGTGCGTGCATGGCGACACGCCCGGCGCGTCGGCGATCCTCCGCGCCGCACGCGCGGCGCTGGTGTCCGCGGGAATCGGCATCCGTCGCGTCGCATGACCATCCGGCCGTTCGGCGACCGGGCGTTCCTCATCGAGCTCGAGCAACGGATTGATCCGTCGATCGTCGACAGCGCGCGCGCCATCGCCGATGACTGGGAGCGCCGCGGCTTCGGCGAGGCGATTCCCGCGTATGCGTCGGTCGTCGTGACGTTCGACCCGGCGCGAACGCCGTGGCCGGACGCGGCCCGTGCGGCGAAAGCGCTCGCGGCATCGCCGCCGCCACCGAGTGCGCCGATCGCCGGCCGGCTCATCGAGATCCTGACCGTGTACGACGGACCCGACCTCGCCGACACCGCGGCTCGATCCGGGCTTTCGACCGAGGAGCTCATCGCCCTCCACAGCGGACGCGAGTACCGCGCGCTCTTCCTCGGCTTCATGCCCGGTCTCGCGTACTGCGGCATGCTCGATCCCCGCATCGATGCCCCGCGTCTGCCGTCGCCGCGTGCTCGAGTGCCTAGCGGCTCGGTGGCGATCGCGAGCGGCCAGACCATCGTGTATCCGGTCGATTCGCCCGGCGGCTGGCGGCTCATCGGACGGACCGACGTTGCCGTGTTCCAGCCAGAACGGGTGCCGGCGGCGCTCATCGGGGTGGGTGACCGGCTCCGCTTCGTGCCGCGATGATGCGCATCGTGCGGTCCGGCCTGCGGGCCACGATCCAGGATCGCGGCCGGACCGGCCACACGCGTGAGGGCGTCCCGCCCTCCGGTCCGGCCGATCCTGCCGCGTTCGCCGCCGCCCTCGAGCTCGCCGGCTGCGACGCCACGGATGCGGCCATCGAAGTCGTCGGCCTCCCGTTCGCGTTCCGCTGCGACGACCGCCGGATCGTCGCGGCCACCGGACGCGACGTGCGCATCAGAACGCGGGCACGCGTCCCCGGATGGACCAGCGTGCTGGTTCGGCCCGGCGAGGACGTGGTCGTCGAGGGCTCCGCGTCGACCCGGTTCGCGTACGTCGCCGTCAGCGGAGGTCTCGCGCTGCCGCTGGTCCTCGGGTCGCGTGCGACCTATCTCCTCGCATCACTCGGTCCGGTCCCGCGTCCGCTCGCCTACGGAGACGAGATCCCGCTCGGCGCATCGACCGCCGGCGTCGAGGCGGCCGGTCGACACATCCGCCCGCCGGTCTATGGGCACGTCGCGCGGGCGATCGCGGGGCCGCACGACGCGCGCTTCCCGGACGAGAGCGTGGCCGCGTTCTTCTCCGTTGCGTTCACGGTGCTCCCGGACAGCGACCGCATGGGGGTGCGGCTGGCCGGCATCACGCTCGCGCCTCCGGCCGGTGACCTCTTGACCTGCGGCATCGTCGCCGGCGCGGTGCAAGTACCGCGTGGCGGTGCCCCGATAGTCCTACTCGCCGACCACCAAACCACCGGCGGATACCCCATCATCGCGACCGTGGTGAGTGCCGACCTCGGGATCGTGGCTCAGGCGGCTCCGGGCGAGGAGCTCCGCTTCGAGCGCGTGACGCCCGAATACGCCAGCCGTTCTAATTCAAATGGATGACCGGTTGGTCGCTCTCGGTCTCGCGCGCCCGGCCGAACCTCCGCCCGTAGCCCCCGCGGCAGTCCCGATATCAATTCCGGTCGCAGCTGCATCACCCGTCGTCGCTGACGAGATCGACCTGCGGTTGCTCGCCCTCGGACTCGGGCCTGCGGCCCCGCCACCGATCGTCGTGCCATCCGCCCCGGCACCGGTCGTGCCACCTGCGGCCCGGTCGGTCCCACCACCCGCTGCCCGCCCGGTCGCCGCGCCCGCGGCGCGGCCCGCGCCGCCCCCGATCGCGCGACCCATCGCGGCGCCGGCGCCTCCGCCGCCAGTCGTGCGACCGATGCCGGCGCCGGCTGTGTCCGCTCCGGCGTTCGCGGCCCCCCCGCCGCCGGTTACGTCAGCTCCGCCGGCCGCGCCAGCTCCGCCGGTCACGCCAGCTCCGCCGGTCACGCTCAAGCCGTTCACGCTCGCGCCGGCGAAGCCCGGGCCGCCGGCGTTTCAGATCCCAGCGGTCCGCCAGACCATCCTCGTGAAAGAGGGATGGCGCGATCGCGACGCGTTCTGCGAGGTGGACAGCTCGGGCGTGCACATCAGCGGCGCGATCGAGCGGTTCATCCCGTGGCCCGACCTGCGGTCCATCACGGTCAAGGGCGATCGCATTGCGATCGTCTCGCCCACCGGTGAGATCGATCTGGCGTTCGCACCCGACGGGGTCAGCGAGCCAGCCCTCGCGCCCCTGTTCGCGCGTGTGCTCGAGGAGGGCCGGTCGGGCGAGCTTGAGCCCACCGGTGCGTTGCATGAGCTGACCCGGGGGACTGACAAGACGGTCGAGACGTTCACCGACGCAGACGACCCGGTCGTGCCCATCGTGGTCGGCGGGTTCGCCCTGGTCGCCGCCATCATGCTCGGCGGCGCGATCCCGATGATCGTGGTGCT
>DASUSA010000333.1:0-2534 GCA_036375335.1 Candidatus Limnocylindria bacterium | reverse complement strand
GCGCTCGTCGATCGCGTCGGGGCGCGCTGGCCGACCGCGCTCGGCGGTCTGCTCATCGCGGCGGGCCTCGGCATCCTCGGCCTGTCCGGTCGCGCCTCGGACTTCGGCATGCTCTTGGTCTGCATGCCGATCACCGGCGCGGGCGTCGCCCTCACATTCCCCGCGACGCGGATCGCCGCGCTCGATGCGGTGCCGGCACGCGTCGCGGCGCTGGCGTCCGGGGTCACCTCGTCGAGCCGCTACTTCGGCGGGATGATCGGCGCGCTCGTCGCGGGGCTCGTGCTCGTCGAGACAACGGAGGCCGCGGCCGGACGGTTGTTCCTCATCCTCGGCGCATCGGGACTCGCGGCCGCGCTCGTCGGCTCACGGCTTCCGCCGCACGTCGCACCGGCCGTCGATGCAGAGGCGTCGCCCGCCGGCTAGATCCGCGTCGCGATCCGCCGCACGGTCCCGGCCGTGCCGTCGATCTCGACGAGCTCCCCGTCGATGAGCAGCTCGAGCGCGGTGCCCGTGCCGGTGACCGCCGGGATCCCGAACTCGCGCGCGACGAGGGCCGCGTGCGAGAGCGCTCCACCCACGTCGGCGACGATGCCCGCCGCCATGGTGAACAGCGGGACCCAGCTCACGGTCGTCGACCGGCACACGAGCACGTCGCCGGGCTTGAACCGCTCGAAGTCCGCCGGGCGGTTCACGATCCGGACCGGCCCCCGGCCGCGGCCGGGCGACGCGGCGACGCCACGCAGCACATCGCGATCGGTCTGCTCGACGCGATACGCAAGGTCGCGGATCGCCGAGGCGGCCACCGGCGCAGCGGGTGGCGCGCCGATGGTTCGCGGCGGCCGAAGCCGCCGGTCCCGCTCGAACACCTGGCGCCGCTCGTGGATGATTGCGCGCTGGTCCGCGCCGCTGACGAGCGCATCGTGGACCTCGCCGATGTGGAGGTGGAAGATGTCACTTCGTTCGTCGATCGAGCCCGCGCGCACGAGCACGTCGGCGACCCGGAGGATGAATCGCCGGGCGTGCGCCTGGCAGAGGCGATCGATCCAGTAGTTGTGCTCCTCGCTCAGCGCACCGCAAGCCTGCGCCGCAGTGAGCACCTCGGCGAACCGGGCCTGGTCATCGGGCTGATTGCCGAGCTCGTCCATTGTTCGCTGCTCGATCGCCGCCGCGTCGGCCACGAGCCGAGCCCGCCGAACGGCCGGGCTTTCCGCGGGGTCGCGGGCGAGCCGCGCGAGCTCGACCAGCAGCAACCGGGGCTGATCCGACCAGGAGGGGCTCTCGATGTCGAACCCGGTCTGCCCGACGTCGCCGTGCACAGCGAGGAACCCGAGGATCGCGTCGCGGATCGCCGCACCGCCCTCGATCGCGGTGAGCGCATCGAGGTCTCGGACGTCGGCGATCGCTCGCGCGACCGCCGGCGTCGCGCGGATCTCGCTGGCGAGATCGTGCAGGCGCTGCTGCAGGTCGTGCAGGGTGTCCTGGCGGCCTTGCGCCAACGCGGGCGCCTCGGTCGCCGGCCGACCGGTGAGCTTGGCGTAGAGCGAGCTGAGCTCCTCGAGCAGCGAGTACACCGGCGGCACGACCAGCATGTGGATGAGCCAGATGTCGTTGATCCGCGGCCAGAAGGCCGCCCAGACCCTGGTCGCGCTCGCCGGATCGTCGATCGGCGCGGCGCGCATCCACGCGAAGTGCGCGAGCACTGCGGGCAGGTAGCGGTCGGGCCAGTCCGTGCTGAGGTGGCGGGCCGCGTCGCGCCGCCGGCGGAGCGCGCTTGCCTCGAGGGCCGGCATGTCCGCGACAGGCGCCTGCGGCACGCGCACGTGGTAGATGTAGCCGTGCGCGCTCATGTACCGGATCCGGGCCGGCGGGCCGAACACGTAGTTCGCCCGGTCGAGCCCGAACGCCGGCGCATGGAACGTGAATTCGCACGAGAGCACCGGCCGACATTCGTCCATGTGGACGTCCTCGCGCGTCCAGGTCAGCGTCGCGTCGGCTGGGTCATCCCACTCGACCGTGAACTCTGCCGGGGCCGCGAGCGTCGTGATCGGCCGCGACTGGAGCAGATACAGCGAGCCGGCCGCGAACGCGCACTCGACGTCGACCGGCGCTCCGCTCTCGGTCTCGAGCGCCTGGGCGAGCCGCGCCACCTCGCGGACCTGCTCGTCGTCGAGGACCGCGCCGGGGTTCACGATCGTGCGCTTGAGGATGGCGAGATCGGCCTTGCGGACGGCGTACGTGTCCGGTGTGACGGTGCCCGCCGCGATCTGCTCGCCGAGCCCGGCGCAGGCGTCGATGACGATCGTCCCGCGGTCGCCGCTCACCGGGTCGACCGAGAACACGATCGCCGCCGCGTCAGCCGGTACCAGCTCCTGCACGAGCACAGCCACGCGGGGTGCCGCGGCGATCCGATGCTCTTTGCGATACGCGATGGCGCGGTCGGACGAGGCCGAACGCCAGCACGCGAGCACCGCGTCGGTGATCGCACCGGGCCCGCGCACGTCGAGGATCGTCTCGTGCTGTCCGGCGAACGAGGT
>DASUSA010000332.1:0-7259 GCA_036375335.1 Candidatus Limnocylindria bacterium | reverse complement strand
TACAAGGGGCTAGGGGCTAGGGCGGAGCTCGGTGAGACGTACATGCGCCTTAGCAGGCTCGCAGCGACCGCCGATCCTCGAAGTGCTCAGAAGTATGCAGATCTCGCGTACAAGGCAACCAAGAAAACGAGCGCATTAGTGGAGAGATAGATGAATCAGCTCAGGATCGCCCTATTGATCATCGCAGTCGGCGCCACCCAGCTTCTGCTGGCTCCTGCTGGTCCGCCGGTTTGTTGCTAAGTGGTTTGACGCTCAGTCGCGATCAGCACGTTCCTTAGAAGCAGGGCAGCGGTCACCGCTCCGAGCCCCCCTGGAACTGGACTCAAGGCACCGGCCACGCTGGCGACGCTTTCGAGCTCGACGTCGCCGGCGAGGCCGTTCGCTGTCATGTTGATGCCCGCGTCGATCACGGTCGCGCCCGGTTTGATCATCGCGCCGGTGATGAATGCTGGACGTCCGACACCCACGACCAGGATGTCCGCGAGCTGCGTCAGCGACGCGAGCCCCCGCGTCTGCTTGTGCGCGATCGTCACGGTCGCGTCCTCGGCGAGCAGGAGATAGGCCGCCGGCCGCCCGATGACGGTACTGCGACCGATGATCACCGCGTGAGCACCTTGCAGCGGCACCTCGTAGAACTTCAGGAGCTCGACGACCGCGTCCGCCGTCGACGGCACGAATCGCGGTCGTCCGTCCGCGAGAAAGCCCATGTTGAACGGGTGCATGCCTTCGACGTCTTTCGCGATCGCGATGTGATCGATGACGTGTGCTTCGTCGAGCGCGCCAGGCAAAGGGGTCAACAGCAGGATCCCGTGGACGGAGCGATCCATCGAAAGCTGCTCAAGGCGCGTGATGAGCTGCTGTTCGGTGGTGTCACGCGATAGGAACCCGCCGATCGTCCGGATGCCGCACTCGGCAGCGCTTCGCTCGAGCCGCTGCACGTAGGAATGCGCGGCGGGGTCACCGCCGACTCCGACGATCGCAAGCGTCGGCTCGATGCTCCGCCGGCGAAGCTTCTCCGCTCGCCCGCGAGTCTCAGCCTTGATCTTCTCCGCGAGCGGCCGCCCGTGGAGCAGCCGGGCCATTAGCGCGCGATCCGCGATTCCACGAAGTCGGTGATGCGCTTCCGCTGCTCGTCAGCGCCGTCAACGGCGCCGTCGAGATCCTCCGACAGTAGCTTCACCTGCGCCGCGTCCTTCACTGACGCCAGATTGATCATCACGTTGAGCGCGGCGCCCCGGAGCGCTGTCTCGGCGAGCAGCGCGCCGACGCCGACGTCGCTCACGGTCGCGCTCGGGGCGCTTTGGACTGTGCGCTCGCACAGGTCGAGCAGCCTGCGGCTCGTCTTCGCCACCTCGAGCGGCACACGGGACGCCGCGAGCAGTGCGGCCTGCAGCCGTTCGGTGCGCGCGCGCTTCTCGTCGTCCGTCGCCTTCGGCAACTTCATCGCCTCGGCGACGCGCGCATAGGCGCCACTGTCGTCGTCGACGAGTCGGATGAAGTCCGCACGAAGATTGTCGGCTTCCGAGATCAGCGCGGTGGTCGCCTCGGTCTGCCCCTTTCGCTCTGCGATCCGCCCGACCATCGCCGCAAGGCCAGCGCCCATCGCGCCCGCATACGCAGCGGCGCTGCCGCCGCCCGGTACCGCGGCGGACGACGACAGGTCATCGCTGAAGGCGCGCAGTGTCCGCTCGACGAGTCGTTCATTCACGGGAATGCGGGCAGTTTACGCGGTGCATTCGTCCGCTCGCGCTTTCATCCAAACAACTCCACGGGACTCTGTCCCCACCTCGCGCGCGGCATACCGTTCGCGGGCTCGATGACTGGATTTCGTAGCTCCTGGCTCGGCGCTCATCGCCTCGCCGACGTGGGGGCAGGCTCCGCTGTCGTCATCGTCGATGCGGATGAAGCCGGACCTCGCATCAGTGCGGATCCGCGACCGGCGGCGATTTTTCGAGGGCGTTCTGCCAATAGACTCGATTGACATGCCACGCGCCCGTGCCACACCGATACGGCGCAAGGCGTCGAACGCCGCGCGCGCGTTCCTGTTCTCCGACCTTCGTGATTACACGAGTTACGTCGAAGCGAAAGGCGACGCGGCCGCTGCCCGGCTCCTGCGCGAATACCGCACGGTCGTCCGACGCGAGGTCGCCCGTCACGACGGTGCTGAGGTGAAGACCGAGGGCGACTCCTTCTATGTCGTCTTCGACAGCGCATCGAGCTCGCTCGAGTGCGCGGTCTCGATCCTGCGCGCGGCCGAGGCTCAGAACGATCGTGATCCGTCGATGCCGCTGCGCATCGGTGTCGGTCTCCATGCCGGCGAGACCGTCGAGTACGACGATCAGTTCGTAGGATCGGCTGTGAACATCGCCAGTCGATTGGCGGGCAAGGCGCAAGCGATGGAGCTCATCATCAGCGACACGCTCCGCGGCCTTGTGCGTACGAGCCAAAGCCTCGCGATGACCGACCGTGGACCGCTCGAGCTGAAAGGCGTCGCGGAGCCGATCCGCGCCTGGAGCGTCGAGTGGCGCGAGCGCACGGCAACCCCGGCACCGTCGGTCACGCTGCCACCGTCCATGGCGTCGGCGCCGGCGAACGCACCGGCGGCCGGCCAGCTGCTGTGCCCGGTGGTCGTCGGCCGCGGGGCGGAAACGGCGGCATTCGATAGGGCGCTCGCAGCCGCACTTAGAGGCGCCGGACAAACGGTCGTGCTCGGCGGCGAGGCCGGTGTGGGGAAGTCGAAGTTCGTCCGCGAGGCGCAAACGCACGCCACGAACGCCGGGGCCCGGGTGTTGGTAGGCCTGACGCACCAGTCGGATTCAGCGCTCCCGTATGCGCCGTTCGTGTCCGCGATCCGGTCCGGCTTTCACGGACTGGATCGCGATGAGCTCGGTCGCGTCCTGCAGCGGAGTGCGCCCGACCTGGCGGAGCTATTCCCGGAGCTCGGTCGCATCGAGCGGGCGGTCGCGCCGAGCGGCCTCGAGCGTCATCGGCTCACCGTCGCGTTCCAGCATCTGTTCCGCGCGTTCGCGCGAGAGGCGCCGGTGCTCGTCGTGCTCGAAGACCTGCATTGGGCCGATGAGACGAGCCTCGAGCTGCTTCAGCACCTCGCCCGCGAGCTTCGTGACGCACGGGTGCTCATCCTCGCGACGTTCCGCAGTGATGAGATGCACCGGCGCCATCCCTTCCTAAGGACCCTCGCCGAGCTCCAGCGTGAACGTCTGGTCACCGAGATCCAGCTGAAGCGGCTCACTCAGGAGGAGACCGGCGAGCTCATTCGCGCGACCTTCGCGGCGCGCGACCCGGACGTCAACGTTTCGAACGAGTTCCGTGACGCGGTGTACGCGCGTTCAGAGGGCAATCCCTTCTTCACCGAGGAGCTGCTCAAGGCGATCGTCGATTCCGGTGGCGTGTACTGGCGGGAGGGCGATGGGTGGGCGCGCAAGCCCATCGACCAACTGGCGATCCCCGGCTCGATAGTCGAGGCGGTCCGCGCGCGCGTCGAAGAGCTCTCGGTCGACGCTCGCGACACGCTCTCTGCGGCTGCGGTCATCGGGCATCGCTTCGAGTTCGAGGTGCTGCGCAGCGTGACGGGTGCGGACGAGCGCGCGCTCGAGACGCGCATCCGCGAGTTCATCGAGCTGCAACTCGTGACTGATGCGAGTGGCGGCGACGAGGAGCACGCGTTTCGGCACGCACTGACGCGGGAGGTCGTATACGACGACCTTCTCGTGCGTGAGCGCAAGCGGCTGCATCGCGCGGTCGCCGACGCGCTCGAACGCGACCCGGACGCCGAGCCATCCTTGCTCGCGCACCACCTCCTGGCGGCAGGGGAGCAAACGCGTGCGTTGCCCAAGCTGCTGGAAGCGGCGAGCCGTGCGATGCGCGCGGATGCGCAGCGAGATGCCGCGGCGCACTTCGAGCGCGCGGTCGAGATCGGCGTCCCGGACGATCAGCTCGCCGGCGTGCTCGAGCAGATCGCGGAGACGTATCAACACTTCGACGAGGCGCGGTCGCTCAAGGCAGCGATGGAAGCCGCTGCGGCGTTCCAGCAGCGCGGCGATCGCCGCGGTCGCTCCCGCGCGCTGCGACTAGCGAGCCGGCAACTCTGGCTCCGCGCTGAGGTCGAGAGCGCTGCGGTGACTGCCCAAGAGGCGATCGATGTGCTCGACGGTGAGGAGTGCGTTGAGTTGGCCCGCGCCTTGGCCCATCAGTCGGGCCTTCACATGACCGCCGGACGTCGCATTGCAGCGATCGAGACGGCGGACCAGGCCATCGCGCTCGCCGAGCGGTTCAACGACCCGTTCGCGCTTTCCAACGCGCTGATCTCGAAAGGCAGCGCGATGTTCGGAACCGGCAACGCGGCGGCGGAGGCCGTCGCGACGATCGATCGCGGCAGGTCGGTGGCGCTCAACGCCGGTCTGGCTGTGACGGCAGGCCGCGCGTGGAACAACCAGTCGCTCTACCTGAGTTTCGTCGGCTGGAGTCTCGACCGCCAGCTCGCGTTCGTTCGGGAAGGCATCGATTACGCCCAGGCCCACGGCCAGGAACGAGCCAACATCGCGTGGCTGTATCGCGGCGAGGCTGAGCTCCTGGCGCAGGGCGGCGACCTGGAGGGCGCCCTGCTCGCGTGGATCAAGGTGGGGCAGACGAGCGAGCACTTGGGTCACAACGGACGAGCGCTCTGCCAGATGCCCCTCGACGGGCCGCAGGCGGTGCGCCCGGCGGTGCTCGAAGCTATTGCGCGCGGGGAGCGCGGCGACCCACAGCAGTACGTACCCAGGATCGGGATCGCAGCCTCGTGCTCGCGCTGTGCGGCGAGCTCGACGATGCCCGGGAGAAGGCTGAAGCGCTCCGCGATCGTTGCGGGGACCCCGGTGTCGCCGAGATGGTGGGCGGCCCGTGGCATTGGCTCATCACGTGTGTGGCCGTCGCGACCGGGGTCACCGGTCTGCTGGACGTGATCAGGACATTCGAAGCCGCGCCGTCGCCCCTCGCCCTCAAGATGCGACGCGCGGCGGTCGACGTCGGGTTCGCGCTCGTTGCGGGCGATCTCGCGACGGCCGGCAGGGCGCTTGAACGCTACGGCGACCTGACGCGTGAGCTTGGCTTCTTGTTCAACGCTGCGCAGTTCACGGTGTACTTGGCGATCTCGACGGGCATCGAAACGGTCGCCAAGGTTCCGGAGTGGCAGGTTTCCCTCGGTTCGGCGCGGGAGTTCGCGACAAAGGCAGCCGCGCGTTGGTGGCTCGAGCAGCTTCGGGACTGACCGAGGCGGCCGATCCGCGATCGCGACGTCGTCTATGCTTCGACGACATTCATCCAGAGAGGCTGAGGGAACGGCCCGTTGACGCCTCGGCAACCGGCGGAGTCCCGCTGCGGTGCCACTTCCGTCCTTGACGACAAGGAAAGATGAAAGGGGTCATGGCTGTTGGGTTCGTTCGCGTCGCTCCTCCGCCAGGGGGAGTTCGTCCTCACCGCTGAGCTCAATCCGCCCAAGAGCGCAGCCGCGTCCGTGGTGCGGCGGCGGGCCGAAGTGCTCAAGGGCGTGGTCGATGCGGCGAACGTCACCGACAGCAGTCGCGCGAATGTCGCGATGGCCGCGATCCCGGCGGCCGTCCTCGTCCGCGACGCCGGCGTCGAGCCGATCGTCCAGGTCACCGGGCGCGACCGCAACCGCATCGCGATCCAGGCGGACCTGCTCGGCGCCGCCGCGCTCGGGCTGCCTAATTTCCTGTTCATGACCGGTGACGATCCGCGGGAGGGCGACCATCCCGACGCCGTGCACGTCAAGGACCTGGATGGGGTCGGCCTCGTCCGCGCGGCCGTGTCGTTACGCGATGGAAAGCTGCTGAACGGGGACGAGCTCAAGCAGCCGCCGCGGTACTTCATCGGCGCGACCGCATCGCCGGCGGTCGCCAAGGACGTGGAGCGGACCATCGAGAAGATCGCCGCCGGCGCGCAGTTCATCCAGACCCAGCCGGTGTTCGACGTGACGCCCTTCAGCCAGTGGCTCACCGAGGTCCGCCGGCGGGACAAGGACGTCGCGATCCTCGCGGGCGTTCTCGTCCTTCGCTCGGCGGACCAGGCGGGGCGACTGGCGAAGATCCCCGGATTCGCCCTGCCCGACAAGATCCGCACGCGGATGCGGGACGGCTCCGGCGAAAACGAGGGCGTTGCGATCGCGGTCGAGACCGTCCAGGCGCTCCGCGCGCTGCCGGGCGTGAACGGCGTGCACATCTATTCGATCGAGTGGCCAGAGGCCGTTGCGCTCGTCGCGCGAGGCGCTGGCCTGCTCCCGCGACCGACGGTGAAAGAGGTAGCGACAGCATGAAGACGACCGTGATCGGCGCATTCCCGAAGATCAGCGATCAGCCGGGCGGACAGGAATTGCGGCAGGCGCTTCACAAGCAGGACCGCGGCGAGCTGAAGGACAGCGAGCTCGAAGCGGTCTACGACGCCGTGACGACGAGTGCGATCGGCGAGCTCGAGGCAGCGGGCATCGACGTCATCAACGACGGCCAGATCCGGTGGGACGATCTGCTCGCGCCGTTCGCAACCGCGTGGAACGGCGTGCACCGTGGCCCGCTGGAGCGGTTCTACGACAACAACACCTACTTCCGGCAGCCGACGATCGATGGGCCGATCACGAGCGATGGAACGACTCTGGTCAAGGCGTTCCGATTCGCGAAGACGATCGCAGCCCGCCAGCTGAAGGCTGCGGTCGCCGGGCCGATCACCTTCGCGACACTTTCGATCGACAAGCACTACCGCTCGCTCGAGGACCGCGTGCTCGCCGTCGCCGATGCGATCGCCGCGGACGTGAAGGGTCTCGGCGCCGCGGGCGCGGCGCTCGTCGATGTCGAGGATCCCGGCCTCGTCTACGAGCCGCGGCATATCGAGCTCGCTCGCGAGGCCTATCGACGGATCGCCGCGGCTGGCGTGCCGATTGCGATCCAGCCGTACTTCTTCCCGGCGGACCGGATCCTTGAGACGCTCGCGTCGTTCCCGGTCGCGCAGGTCGGCGTCGACGTGCGGTCGCGCGAGACAACGGTGCTGCGGCGGCTCGATGTCTTCACGGGAAAGACCGTCGTGCTGGGTGTTGTCGACGCGAGGAACACGCGACTCGAGAGCGCAAGCGAGATCGGGAAGCTCATCGACGAGGCGCTGAAGCTCGTGCCGAGCGACTCGCTGTGGGTCGCGCCGACGACGGGTCTCGAATATCTGCCACATGACGTCGCGACGAAAAAGCTGGCGGCGCT
>DASUSA010000331.1:0-2329 GCA_036375335.1 Candidatus Limnocylindria bacterium | reverse complement strand
CTCGGCTTTGACAGCGTCCATCCGGGAGCCTAGCTCGTCCAGCTCCTCCTTCGAGAAGACCTGACGGGCGATCTTGAACATCTCCGTTTCCTCTTCCTCGATGTGGTGCTCGACGTTCTCCTTGGTCACCTTGAACTTCGCGCCCCAATGCTCGTCATCAAACGGAGTGTCCTTCAGTTGCTCGATGATGTCGTCGACGAGGTGGTGCTCCTCCATCGCTTCGAGCACGATGTCCTTCGCCTTGGGGTGCTCCATCAGCGCGGGGTAGAAGATCTCCTCTTCGATGTTCTCGTGGATCGTCAGCTCCTTGAGGAGCTTGGTCCATTTCTGCTCGCGGGTTTTCACGCCGCGCTCGGTCGTCTCCTCGAGCTCGGCCATCAGCTTCTTGGCCTTGTCGTGGTCCACTTTCAACAGCGCAAGGGCATCCATTCGGGTCTCCTCCGACTGCGTTTGATGTTTCCAAGGCAAGTCGCCTGCCAACGTTGAGGGGTTCTTGAGGCGAACGGTCAGGAAATTGAGGCCCCCGTGACCTTCCGGTCGGTACACCTGAGCCGTGACGATCGACTCCGGGCAGCGCCTGCCGGGCGCGACATCAGCTGGCGAGCAGCCGAGCACCGCGGTACAGGATCCCGCGCACCCCTACGACCTGACGGTGCGCCAAGGCGCGCTCCTCGGCGATCGAGTCGTCCGGATCGTCCCGACGTATCGGGGCCGGTTCACCCGCAAAGGCGGCCGCCTCGTCGCGACCGAGCAGGGCTCAGCAGGCAGTGGCGTCATCTGGAATCGTGTCCGCCGCGTCCTCGTGGGCCGCCCGATCCCGAGCGACCTCGAGTTCCAGGAGCGGGTCGGGATCTTCAAAGGCCTCGCCGTCTTCGCCTCGGACAACATCTCATCGTCCGCGTATGCGACCGAGGAGATCATGCGCGTCCTCGCGCTCGCCGGGGCCGGGGCGCTCACGCTCACCATGCCGATCACGATCGCGGTGGTCGCAGTGCTCGCGATCGTCGTCGCGAGCTACCAGCAGACCCTGCGCGCGTACCCGAACGGCGGCGGCTCGTACATCGTGGCCAGCGACAACCTTGGGCCGGTCGCCGGACTCGTGGCCGCTGGCGCGCTGCTGACGGACTACGTGCTCACCGTCGCGGTCTCGGTGGCCGCCGGGGTCGCCGCGATAACCTCGATCGCGCCGGGCCTCTTTGACGCCCGCGTCGTCCTTGGCGTCACCTTCGTCGTGCTGATCTGCCTCGGGAACCTGCGCGGGATCCGCGAGAGCGCGACGATCTTCGCGACGCCGACATACGTCTATCTGGTCGCGATCTTCGGTCTGCTCGCCTACGGGCTGTACCGGTCGGCGAACGGCACCCTGCCGGCGTACTCCGCGCCCCCGAGCTGGCAGCCACAAGGCGTCGAAGCGCTCGCGCTGATCCTGATCATGCGGGCGTTCGCATCGGGCGCCGTGGCGCTCACGGGCGTGGAGGCAGTCTCGAACGGCATTCCGGCGTTCAAGCCCCCGGAGAGCCGCAACGCGGGTGTCGTTCTCATCATGATGGGTACGTTCTTCGGACTGATCTTCCTCGGAATGAGCTTTCTCGCAGGGCGGATCGGCATCCTTCCCGATCCCACCGAACAGGAGACCGTGGTCAGCCAGCTGACGCGGCTCCTTGTCGGCGAAGGCACGCCGTTCCACTACCTCGTGCAGATCTCGACGGCACTGCTCCTCGTGCTCGCCGCGAATACGGCCTTCGCCGACTTTCCGCGGCTCTCGAGCATCCTTGCGCGGGACGGGTTCATGCCGCGGCAGTTCGGCTACCGCGGCGAGCGGCTGGCCTTTGGCATGGGGATCGTCGTCCTCGCGGTCCTGTCGTCGCTGCTGATCATTGGGTTCGGCGGGAGCGTGACAAATCTCATCCCCCTCTACACGATCGGCGTGTTCGTCGCGTTCACCCTCAGCCAATCGGGGATGGTCCGGCATTGGTGGAAGCTCCGGTCGACCGAGCGCGGCTGGCGCGTCAGCATCGCGTTCAATGCGCTCGGTGCGATGGCGACCGCGGTCGTTGCGGTCGTCGTCGGCATCGCGAAGTTCGCGCTCGGCGCGTGGATGGTGCTCGTCCTGATCCCCGTCCTCATCGCGGTGATGTGGGGGATCCATCGCCACTACCGTCGCGTCGAGGACGCGCTCTTCGTTCGTGCGGCCTCTCGGCTCGAGGCGCTGTCACCAGTGGTGCTTGTTCCCATCGGGCGGCTCGATCGTGCGACGTTGCGGGCCCTCGCTGTCGCGCGCGCGCTCTCTCCGGAAATCATCGCGCTGCACGTGTCGTCGGATCAGGCG
>DASUSA010000330.1:0-5184 GCA_036375335.1 Candidatus Limnocylindria bacterium | reverse complement strand
GTGGCCGAGGGCGTCATGCACGCCGACCCGCCGGAGCTGCCATGGAAGCTGCCGTCGCTCGACCTGCTCGAGGAAGGCTCCGCGGCGCGCTCGGGCAAGGACGAGGTGATGCGCAACACGCGCGTCATCGAGGAGACGCTCGCGCACTTCAACATCGTCGCGAAGGTCGTCGAGGTGAGCGTCGGGCCGGTCGTCACCCGGTACGAGCTCAAGCCGGCCGCCGGGGTGAAGCTTTCGCGAATCGAGGCTCTCGACAGCGACCTCTCGCTCGCCCTCGCCGCCCGCACCCTGCGGATTGAGGCGCCGGTGCCGGGCAAGAGCGTCGTGGGCATCGAGGTCCCGAACCTCGCCATCGGCATGGTGACGCTGAAGGACGTGGCGGAGACCGCGATGTTCAAGGACGCGAGCTCGAAGCTCACGGTGGCCCTCGGCCGCGACGTCGCGGGGTCGCCGATCGTCGCGGACCTCGCCAAGCTCCCGCATCTCCTGATCGCGGGCCAGACCGGCTCGGGGAAGAGCGTCTCGATCAACTCGGTGATCTGCAGCCTGCTGCTCACCGCGACACCCGATGACGTGCGGCTCATCCTCTGCGACCCGAAGCGCGTGGAGCTCGCGGGCTTCAACAATATCCCGCACCTCGTCGTGCCCGTGGTCACCGATCACGACAAGATCCTCAACGCCCTCTACTGGGCGGTGGGCGAGATGGACCGCCGCTACCGGCTGTTCGCCCGCGCGACCGCCCGGAACATCGACGCGTACAACGCCGCGCGGATCGGGCCTGACCGGGTGCCGTACATCGTGCTCATCATCGACGAGCTCGCGGACCTCATGATGTCCGCCCCGATCCAGGTGGAGAAGGCGATCACCCGGCTCGCGCAACTCGCGCGTGCCACCGGCATCCACCTGGTGGTGGCGACGCAGCGGCCGTCCGTCGACGTGATCACCGGTCTGATCAAGGCGAACATCCCCGCCCGGATCGCGTTCGCCACCGCGTCATCGATCGACTCCCGCACGATCCTCGACATGACCGGCGCCGAGAAGCTGCTCGGCCGTGGCGACATGCTCGTCCTACCGCCGGATGTGCCGAAGCCCATCCGCGCGCAGGGCGTGTTCGTCTCGGACCGCGAGATCGAGGCCGTCACGCGTCACTGGAAGATCCAGCGCGACCCGCGCTACAAGCTCGAGATCCTCGAGAGCCAGGACCGCGCGCGCCAGCGCGAGGACGGTGGCGACCCGGACATCGACGACGACCGCTACGAAGAGGCCGTCGACATCGTGACCCGCGCCGGCCAGGCGTCGGTGTCGATGCTCCAGCGGAAGATGACCATCGGCTTCGCGCGCGCGGGCCGGCTGATCGACATCATGGAGCAGGAGGGGGTCATCGGGCCGTCGGTCGGGCCGGGCAAGATGCGGCAGGTCTACGGCGCGCGATCCGCGGCTGCGGGCGGAGAGGAGCCGTAGTGGCGCGCCTCGGTGACGCGCTCCGCGAGCGGCGCGAGCACAAGGGCGTCACGATGCAGCAGGCCGCCGAGGACACCCGGATCCGCGAGAAGTTCCTTCAGGCGATCGAGAGCGGGGACTACCAATCGCTGCCAGGCACCGTCTACACGAAGGGCTTCCTGCGGAACTACGCCCAGTACCTGGGCCTCGACGCCGAGGAAATGCTCGCGCTCTACACCGGCGAGCGCGGCGGCAGCGACCCGGCCCGGACGTTCGCGCCGATGCGACCGCTCGTGAAGCGCAGCTTCATCTTCACCCCGACCGTGCTGGTACCGGTCATCGTCCTCGGCGGGATCCTGCTCTTCATCGCGTACTTCTACTACCAGTTCACGAGCTTCGCCGTGGCGCCGCACGTCGACATCACCGATCCGCCCGGCGACGCGGTGTCGCCGACCGCGGAGTACCTGGTGAAGGGCAAGACCAACCCCGAAGGCAAGATCACGGTGTCGGTCTCTCCGGGCCTCGACGCGCTCGGTGACGTGAAGCCGGCTGCGGACGGCACGTTCAGCGTGAGCGTGCCGCTCAAACCGGGTCCAAACCACATCGAGGTGCGCGTCCTCGACGCTGCGGGCAAGCTCGCGACGGCCACCCGGACGATCACGCTCAACCCGCCGGCCGCGAACGACCAGCCGGCGCCGCCGCTCGTCGTCGAGCAGCCGGCGAACGGCGCGACCTATGCGAACGCGCCGGTGACCGTGGCCGGCCACGTCGACCGCACGGTCGCAAGCGTCACGGTGAACGGGACCGCCGCCACCATCGGCTCGGACCTCAAGTTCAGCGTCGTCGTGAACTTCGTCGCGGGGCCGCAGACGATCCGGGTCGTGGCGAAGACCGCGACGGGCGCGGAGGTGCAGGAGACCCGCACCGTCGCCGTCTCATTCACCGCGGCGAACGTGACCGTGCGGATCCAGGGCGGCGACGCCTGGATCCTCGCGACCGTGGACGGGGCGCAGGCGCCCGGGACAAACAAGATCTTCCCGAACGGGCAGGTGCTCACGTTCAGCGGGAAGACCGTGACCGTGCGTTCGGGCAACGCGGGCGCGACGTTCCTAGCATTCAACGGGCAGGAGCTCGGGAAGATGGGGGAGGTGGGGCAGGTGACGGAGCGCTCGTTCAACTCGCCGTGACGTTCAATCTCCCGCTCGCCCTCGTCTACGCGCGGATCCTGGCGATCGTGCCGATCGTCCTGCTCCTCCAGGCCGGTGGCGCGCAGAACGCGACGTGGGCGTTCCTCATTTTCTGCCTCGCCGCGCTCACCGATGCAGTCGACGGCCGTCTCGCGCGCCGGATGGGTCAGGTCACTCGGCTCGGCACGTTCCTCGACCCGCTCGCCGACAAGCTGCTGGTCATCGGGACGCTCATCCCGCTCCAGGCGGCCGGCCTCGTGCCGGCGTGGATCGTCGTGGTCATCGTCGCGCGCGAGCTGGCGGTGACGAATCTGCGCGCGATCGCCTCGGCGCGCGGGTATAGCGTGGGGGCGAGCGTCTCGGGCAAGGTGAAGACGATCTTCCAGACTTGCTCGGCCGCCGGACTGCTGCTGCTCCTGGCGGTCCCGTCGCTGCCGCTCGCGTACCTCGCGTACTCGTTCCTCGGCGCCGCCGTCGCGCTCACGATTCTCTCCGGCGTCAGCTACCTCTGGACGGCGTCGTTCGCGATCGCCGGCCGAGGCGTTCCCGAGCGCTGGCGCCTCAAGCCACGCGAGGGCAGCGCACGCACGCGTGTCCGTTAAGACGCCGGCGTACGCGGATCTCGCTGTCCGCATGCGCGCGCTCCATGCGACGCTGCGGCGAAAGAAGCTCACCGTCGCCGTCGCGGAGTCGTGCACCGGCGGGCTGTTGGGCGCGATCCTCAGCGAGCACTCCGGCTCGAGCGACTACTTCCGCGGCGGCATGGAGGTCTACTCGGACGAGGCGAAGACCATCCTCGCCGACGTTCCGCCGCAGCTCATCCATTCGCACGGCGCGGTCTCGTCCGTCGTGGCCGGAGCGCTGGCCCGCGGCGCGCGCGCGAAGCTTGGCGCGAAGATCGGCCTCGGGATCACCGGGATCGCGGGCCCGACCGGCGCGACACCCGGCAAGCCGGTCGGGCTCGTGTACATCGCGATCGACGCCCCAAAGCTCCAACGCGTGACGAAGAAGCAGTGGGCCCTCGACCGGGCGGGCAACCGGCTCGCGAGCGTCGGGGTCGCGCTCGACCTCCTCGCCGAGGCGATCGAGTGACGCTCGGCGAGGTCTTCCGCGACACCGAGGTCGCGCGGCTCTACCGCAATCGGCCGACCTATCCGCCCGCGACGTTCGAGATCCTCGCGGAGCTGATGGTCGATCCACGGGTCGTGCTGGATGTCGGCGCAGGTACCGGCGCCGTCGCGCGGCCACTGCTGCCGTACGCGACGCGGATCGACGCGGTCGATCCGTCCATCGCGATGATCGCGGAGGGTCGTCGGCTGCCGAACGGCACCGACCCGCGGCTCCGCTGGATCAACGCGACAGCGGAGACAGCCCCGCTCGATCCGCCGTACGGGCTGGTCACCGCGGGCACGAGCCTGCACTGGATGGACCTGGACCGGGTCATCCCGCGATTTGCGTCGGCCCTCGCTCCGGGCGGCCGACTCGCGGTGCTCGAGGTCGTCGAGACGCCGATCGGACCGACGCCATGGAACGACGCAGCCACCGCCATCATCAAGGAGTACTCGGAGCTCGAGGCCGACCATGTCGACTCGTTCGCCGCGATGCTGACCGATCTCGACCGGCGCGCGTTGTTCGCGCGCGAGGGCGACCAGCTGACCGCGCCGATCAAGACGACGCGCACCGTGACCGAGTGGCTGGAGTGGATGCACAGCACGAGCACGCTCGCCCGCGTGCGCCTGGGCGACCGAAGCGCGGCATTCGATACGGACATCCAGAAGCTCTTCGCCGGCCTCGGGCTCACCGAGTTCGAATTCGAGATCCAGGGCCGGGTCGTCTGGGGCCGGCCGGTGGCCCGATGAGCGCGAAGCCGATCGGCGTCGGGCTCCTAGGCGCGGGGACCGTGGGCGGAGCCGTCGGCCGCGCGTTCGCCGATCGAACCAAGCGCATCGACTCGGCCGCCGGCCGCACGGTACGGTTGCTCGGCGCCGCGGTCCGCGACCCAAAGAAGACGCGTGACGCCGGCGACGTCCCGCTCACCGCGGACCCGTTCGAGATCCTGGACGACCCGAACATCGGGATCGTCATCGAGGTCATCGGCGGGCATCAACCCGCCTTCGATCTGCTGCTCGCGGCGTTCGAGCGTGGCAAGCACGTCGTCACGGCGAACAAGGAGGCCGTGGCGAAGGAGTGGGATCCACTCCACGAGGCGGCCCGCCTGGCTCACCGCGAGCTGCGCTTCGAGGCCGCGGTGGGTGGGGCCGTCCCGGTCGTGCGCGGCGTGATGGAGCAGGGCGCGGCCCGGCCGCGCGTCCTGCGCGGCCTGCTCAACGGCACCACGACCTACATCTGCTCGCGCCTGGAGAGCGGTGTCGCCTTCGCCGACGCGCTGGCCGAGGCGCAGGCCAAGGGCTACGCCGAGGCGGATCCCACGAATGACATCGACGGCTTTGATGCCGCGTACAAGCTCTCGATCCTCGTCAGCCTCCTCGAGGGCCGGCACTTCCGACCCGATCAGGTCCGGCGAACGTCCCTCCGCACGGTGAGCGCCCCCGATGCC
>DASUSA010000329.1:0-3309 GCA_036375335.1 Candidatus Limnocylindria bacterium | reverse complement strand
GAGAACGCCGCCGCGGTCGCCGGGATCGTCTTTCACCTCGAGGGGCTGCCGCTCGCGATCGAACTCGCCGCCGCGCGCGTGAAGCTCCTCACGCCGCAGGCGATGCTCCCACGGCTCGCGAAAGGGCTCGATCTGCTTGCGAGCAGCGCGCCCGACCGGACCTCTCGACAGCGCACGCTCCGCGGCGCGATCGCCTGGAGCTACGACCTGCTCGATGAGGGGATGCGGCGACTCTTCGCGCGGTGTGCCGTGTTCGTCGCGGGGGCCCAGCTCGAACAGCTCGAGCAGGTGTGCGGTCCTGCAAGCGCGATTGGGCGTGAGGTCCTCGACGGGCTCAGCGAACTGGTCGACCAGAGCCTGCTCCGGCAAAGCGATGTCGCAGGGGAGCCGCGGTTCCGGATGCTCGTGACGATCCGCGACTTCGCGCTCGAGAAGCTCACCGAGACAGCCGAGCTCGACGATCTGCTGCGCCGCCACTGCGCCGCCTATCTCGCCATCGCGGAGCGCGCCGCGCCGGCTCTCCAAGGCACTGAGCAGAAGCGATGGCTCGACCTCCTCGAGGTCGAGCACGACAATCTGCGCGCGGCGCTCGAATACGCGATCTCTGCGGGGCTGACCGATGAGAGCTCGCGATTGGTCTTTGCGCTCTGGCGATTCTGGCAGCCGCGAGGCCACCTCCGCGAAGCGCGGGTGTGGACCGAGCGGGTCCTTGAACTCAACGGTGCGACGCCTTCGCAGCGCCTGCGCGCGCTCGAGGCGGCCGGCGGTGTCGCGTACTGGCTCGCCGATGAGCCGGCGACCCGGCGGAGCTACCGCGAGGCGTATGAGCTCGCGGAGGCGAGCGGAACCCCCGCTGACAAAGCCGAGGCTGCCTACAACTACTCGTTCACGTTCTTCATCCGGGCCGACGGCGCGACCCGCGACGAGGTGACCGGCGACGCAATGCTTCGCCAGAGCCTCGAGGCGTTCCGGGGGCTGGGCGACCGAGGCGGCGTCGCGCGCGCAGCGTGGGCCCTTGGGGCCCTGCACACCCAGGGCCCCACACGGACGCGCGAGGAGCTCATCTCCGCCATGGGATACGTCGAGGAGGCCCTCGCGGCGCATCGAGTCATGGGAAACCGCTTCGCGATGGGGTGGGATCTGCACGAGCTCGGACTCGCCGCCTTGAAGCTCGGCGACCCGGCCGGCGCGGTCGCGCGCTGGCGGGAATCGCTCGCCCTATTCGAGGAAGCCTCGGACTCGAGCGGGATCGTCATCATGCTCAGCAACATGGCTGCAGCCGCCAAGGAGCGCGGCGATCTTGAGCGCCACGCGACGCTGATCGGCGCGCAGACCACGGTGATCGCACAGACCGGGGTCGAGCTTGCGAACATCATCCAGCGCGAGGAGGGCCGAGCCGTCGCCACCGATATCGAGCCCAAACATCGGGCTGCCCTCGAGCGCGGGCTCGCGATGACGCGGGACCAGGCCGTGGCATACGCGCTGCAGCCTGAGGCCGCGAAGACCGCCTAGCCCTCGGACGATATCCTTCGCTCTTCGCCGTCGGAGGTAGATCGCTTGCTCGCCGTGAAGGACAAGGCCTACTCGAACACCCACGTCGTGGCCTGGGTCAACGAGATGGCGCAGATGTGCCAGCCGGACCAGATCTACTGGTGCGACGGATCCGCGGACGAGGCCAAGGCGCTCCTCGACGAGGCGCTCGCCACGGGCGTCCTGATCCCACTCAACCCGAAGAAGCGTCCGAACTCCTACCTCCATCGCTCGAACCCGAACGACGTCGCGCGCTCAGAGGAGCTCACGTTCATCTGCACGCCGACGAAGGCCGAGGCTGGGCCGACGAACAACTGGATGGAGCCCGCCGACGCCTACCGGAAGCTCGCGGGCATCTTCGAGGGTGCGATGAAGGGCCGCACGATGTACGTCGTGCCATACGTGATGGGCGCGGCCGACTCGCCGTTCGCGAAGGTCGGCATCGAGCTGACCGATTCGATCTATGTCGTGCTCAACATGCGGATGATGGCGCGCATGGGCAAGGTCGCGCTCGACCGCCTCGGCGGTTCGGACGATTTCAACCGCGGGCTGCACTCGGTGGCGGACTGCGACCCGGAGCGCCGGTTCATCTGCCACTTTCCGCAGGACGACACGATCTGGTCGGTCGGCTCGGGGTACGGCGGCAACGCGCTGCTTGGCAAGAAGTGCCTCGCGCTGCGCATCGCGAGCTACCAGGCGCGGAACGAGGGTTGGCTCGCGGAGCACATGATGCTGCTCGAGGCCGAGGATCCCGAGGGCGAGACGCACTTCGTGGCCGGCGCGTTCCCGAGCGCATCCGGGAAGACGAATCTCGCGATGCTGGTCCCGCCACCGGCGCTCGACGGCTGGAAGATCCGCACGGTCGGCGACGACATCGCGTGGATGCGTGTCGGTGCGGACGGCCGGCTCTACGCGGTCAACCCCGAGTTCGGCTTCTTCGGCGTCGCGCCGGGCACCAACTACCACACGAACCCGAACGCGATGCGGATGCTCGAGCGAGACGCCTTCTTCACGAACGTCGCGCTGACCGAGGACGGTGACATCTGGTGGGAGGGAATGGACGGCGAGGTGCCGGAGCGCCTGACGGACTGGCGGGGGCGGCCATGGGCGAAGGGCTCGCGCGAGTACGCCGCGCACCCGAACAGCCGGTTCACGGTGCAGATGTCCAACAACGGATCGCTGTCGCGCTATGCGGAGGATCCGAAGGGCGTGCCGATCTCGGCGATCCTGTTCGGCGGGCGGCGATCCTCGACGGTGCCGCTGGTCGTCCAGTCGTTTAACTGGACCGAGGGCGTGTACCTCGGCGCCACCGCCGGCGCGGAGACGACCGCGGCGATCACCGGCCAGGTCGGGGTCGTCCGGCGGGATCCGATGGCGATGCTCGCGTTCTGCGGCTACGACATGGGCTCGTACTTCGAGCATTGGCTCGAGATGTCGGCGCACATTCCCGACCCACCGAAGCTGTTCATCGTCAACTGGTTCCGGAAGGACGCTGCCGGCAAGTACCTCTGGCCGGGCTACGGGGAGAACATGCGGGTCCTCGAGTGGGTCATCGGCCGGGCGACCGGTCGCGCCGGCGCGATCGAGACGCCGATCGGCTGGATCCCTCGCGCGAGCGACCTCGAGGTGAACGGTCTCGCTCTTGCGCCGGAGCGGTTGGCGGCTGCGCTCCGCGTCGACCCGGCCGAATGGTCGGCGGAGCTCGGGGCGCACGCCGATTGGTTCGCCAAGCTCGGCCGGAGCGTCCCCGACGCGCTCGAGCTACAGCGCAAGCTGCTC